>JBQGBZ010000120.1:0-8204 GCA_052038215.1 Nitrososphaera sp. | reverse complement strand
GACATGCCAATGTGCATATAAGATTTCAGCTCAATAAAATGAGGATTGCCTTGTAACATCATATCTGCAAATTCTCTAACAAAATTGTCTTTGTCGTTATATCCTCTTATCAGAGTCATCCGAAGTACAGTTCTAGTATTGAGGGTTGCAAGTAACTTCAGGCTCTCCAACCAGCGCTCCCATGCATCCCGATGACGTGGACGGTTTATCTTATAAAACATTTTTTTATTTGATGCATTAGTAGATAGGTAAATCTGAGTGGGCAATGCGTCTTCGGAAGCCAATCTTCTTATCATATCTGGCTCCTGCCCATTCGTTACAAGAAAAATCGATTTAGTTGTTTTGAGCGAATTTAAGTACTTTATCAGCTGCGGCAGCTTGGGGTACATCGTCGGTTCGCCTGATAATGAAATTGCATAATGGGCTGGCAGCAGCGATTCATCAAGCTTTTTCTTATTATTCTTAGGGTTGCCATAAAAACCGTTTATTAGCTTCTTTCGTTCAGCCATCAATTGTTCGACTATGATGTCAGGCTCATCAACCAGTTCCTCTGGCATCTGCAACGTATCATAAAACTCTGTTGGACGCCAACAGTAAATGCACCTGTTTTCACAGTTCATTGCAGTAGGGGTCATCTCCATGCACTGATGAGTAGATATGCAGTAGAACTTGTGTTTATAGCAGTTACCCCCGTCAGCAAATGACTTTTTTGTCCAGTGGCAAAGCTCTACTGCAGAGTGGTTATAGATTCCATACTTAGCCTTCTGCAGTTTTGTTTTTAGCTGTGGTGTGATCTGGATCAGGTTGTCTTGCATTGAGTGTGAAACGTGCTCGTCTGAGCAGCTCATGTTAGCCTTGGTATTGACTTGTAGATCAGATTTAAATTTTTCACCGTGGGGCTGGTAGTAGTAGTCGTGGTGGTTGTAGATACCGAGAGAATAATGAAAGTGGGGCTTGAGCTTGCGGGTTGGAAGAAAATGCCTGCAGACAGCGCAGTGCACATAAAAGGTAAAAACATAAGCAAAGTGCTGATAGGAATAGACATAGGCACTGCAGAGCTGATGCTTGCAAAGCAGCTTGAGTGCGACGCGGTTATTGCTCACCATCCTATCGGTACTGCTGCAGTCAATTTTTACAAAGTGTTTGATAGGCACATTGACTATATGGTAGAACATGGTATTCCAAAGAAAATAGCAAGAGTAGCAGTTGAGAAGCTCAAGGCGCGGATCGAAACACGTAATCATGCTGAGATTTATAGTGAGGTTATAGGAGCTGCCAAGGCGCTCAACATGCCCCTTGTCAATATCCACCAGCCGTGCGATGAATACATGCGACAGGTTATATTGCGTGCTATCAAAGCTGGCAAGACAGAATATGTATTCGATATCGTCAAGTCTATTAGCAAGATCCCAGAATTCCGCCATGCTGCAACCAAGGTACGAGTGCGGTTTGGCAATCAAAACAACAAAGCAGGTCATTGGAGTTTGGTAGTGGCCGCAGGCACTAATGGTGGCTTTAACATTGCTAAAGCATACTTTCAGTATGGTGTTTCCACAGTCATCTATCTGCATAGAGATTACGGGGAATTGGTAAAAATGAGAGAAGAAAAGCTGGAAGGCAACCTTGTGGTAATGGGGCACCTAGGGGGCGACTCAATAGGCCTCAATGGTCTTGCAGAGAGACTTGAGAATCTTGGTGTTGAAACTGTCATGATCGGTATCCTTCCAAATAGATGATGGTCGAACGATTATATACTGTAGTTGTTGCAAATTTGCTGGCTGACTGGCCTTCGTAGTATAGCCTGGTTAGTATAGGCGGCTGTGGTCAATTCTCAACTGCTGGCGGAGACCGCTTGAGGAGGGTTCAAATCCCTCCGAAGGCCTCACCTCGCGAGATGGTAGGTAAGAACACACCTTTCGGTAAGTCTTTGTGAATTAATAAAAAGAAGAAAGAAGAAAGTTATTTACATCCTTGAGCCGATAGTGAACCTGCCTTGTCTTGCAGTTACCATAATAATTCCAATTATTGCAACAGCCAGCACCACTATAGCTATTGTGCTAAATTCTGGAATTACGGATGTACCTATAACATCAACTGATCCTGTGCCTGCTGGGAAGCCAATTAACACAGTTCTAGTGTCATTTGCTGGCTCGTCGGTTTCTCCAGGTTGTGTATATTCTGCGTTATCAATAAATGCCGCAAACTCTCTGTCTTCTCCTTCAGCTGTCTGAGAGTCAATTATTTCTCTTGGTAGTCTGAGAGCTAGCGTCCCATTGCTCGTTGAATCAAGTGTAATTCCAAGCGTTTGGTTCTCGCCATGGATTGTCATATTCTGCACAGATCCACCTGTGATCCTATATTCTATGGGATTGGTCTGGCCCTCTATTGTAAGGTCAAATGTTGACCATTCTTCTCCTCCTGTTGCGTTAGTCGCGGCACCACCTTCTGTCTGGGCATATGTAGTTCCTATCGGAACAGCTAATGCAAGTGATGCCAATAATATTGACATTAATGTAGATGTTTTATAGTCCATACTCCTTCATGCTCACCATCACGCTATAATTGCGTCACTATTTATCCTTTTTTGTGCAAAACTCAGCGCTCGGTTCATTTCAAATAAATCCTGAAAGTAATAATGCACTCAATTTTTTCAGAAGAAAATAGTTTGTCAATGGTGCGAATACTTATATATGCTCCGTTTTCATTAGGTTTGGCCGTGATGTTTTTTTTTACAGAAAATCTACTTTTCTATTTGGAGGTACGTTCTATTGTCTGAAAAAAAGACAGTCAAAATAACTAACCACATCTACCAGCCAAAACATGAAATCTTGCCCAAAAATGAGGCAGAAGAGATTCTAAAAAAGTATAATGCCAAACCAAGCCAACTGCCATATGTTATGATAAGCGACAAGGCACTTGAAGACTTGGATGTTAGACCCGGTGATATTATTAAAATAACAAGAAAGAGCCAAACTGCGGGTGAAAGTGTATATTACCGTTACGTTGTAGAGGGTTGAGTATACAATGATAGAGAACTCTATCGAAATGTGGCCTATCATCAATGATATTTTACGAAGGGAAGGCGTTGCAAGGCAACACCTGAACTCTTATAACGAATTCATGGAGCGGGGACTCCAAAGTATAATCGACGAAGTAGGAGAAATTGAAATAGAAACTGCAGAATATCCTTACAAGATCAAACTAGGAAAGATCAAGCTTCAGCAACCGAGAATAATGGAACTTGACGGTTCGATAACACATGTTGCCCCAATGGAAGCAAGACTCCGTAACTTGACTTATGCTTCACCTGTAATGCTAGAGTGTAGTGTAGTTGAAGATGGTAAGATTCTGGAATCCCGCTTTATACACATAGGCGACATGCCTGTAATGGTCAAGTCCAATACCTGCATTCTGCACAACTTGCCCGAGTCGAAGCTTATCGAATTTGGCGAAGACGCCCGCGATCCAGGCGGGTACTTCATTATCAACGGCTCGGAGCGAGTCATAGTGGGACTTGAAGATCTTTCATATAACAAAATAATTGTCGATGCTGAAGAAACCACGGGTACTTTGCTGTATAAGGCCAAAGTCTATTCATCAATTGTGGGTTATAGAGCAAAACTAGAACTGATAATGCGCCCAGATGGTTCAATAGTGACCAAGATCCCCGGTTCGCCTGTAGACATTCCACTTATCACACTAATAAGGGCTCTTGGTCTTGAATCTGACAAGGATATCGCTGACTCGGTTTCTCTAAATGAAATCATACAAGATGAACTCGAGCCCTCATTTGAGAAAGCAGGTGATGTCAACAGAAGCAGGGATGCCATTGTGTATATCAGTAAGAGAATTGCACCTGGCATGCTTGAAGAATTCCAAATCAAGCGAGCTGAAACATTGCTTGATTGGGGCCTTTTACCACACATAGGTAAAAATCCTGATAACAGGCATGAGAAAGCCCTGTTCTTAGGCGAGGCAGCCTGCAAGCTTATTGAGCTCAAACTTGGCTGGATCGGTGCTGATGATAAAGACCATTATGGCAACAAGGTGATCAAGTTTGCAGGCCAGATGCTTGCAGACTTGTTCCGTACTGCGTTCCGCAATTTGATACGCGATATGAAATATCAGCTGGAGCGCTCAGGCCAAAAGCGCGGCATCAATGCTGTGGCCGCAGCTGTCCGGCCTGGCATTGTGTCAGACAAATTGAATAACGCCATTGCAACAGGTAATTGGGGTAGGGGCAGGGTAGGTGTCACACAGTTGCTTGATAGGACAAACTATATGTCAACTATTTCACATTTACGAAGAATTCAATCCCCCCTTAGTAGGAGTCAGCCTAATTTTGAGGCAAGGGACCTGCACGCAACACACTTTGGCCGAATATGTCCTGCAGAGACTCCCGAGGGCTCCAATTGCGGACTTGTGAAGAACCTTGCGCTGTCAGCTATAATTTCGGTCAACATTCAGAATGCCGAAATTACAGAAAAGCTGTATGAGCTGGGAATACAGAGCGTAGACGATGTCGGCCACGCTCTGAGAATTTCAGGCACAAGGGTGTTCGTTGATGGCAGGCTTATCGGCTATATCGAGAAGGGAGAAAACCTTGCAGACACGCTTAGGTCTATGAGAAGGTCCGGCAAGATCCATCCTCATGTCGGCATATACCTTTATAGTTTCCAAAACACCAATGCCACAAAGCGCCTTTATATCAGCTGTAACGCTGGCAGGGTTCTGAGGCCGCTTGTAGTAATTAGAGATGGTAGGCCACTTGTAACGTACGAGGTAATTGAAAAGATATCGAAAAAATTCCTTTCTTGGAATGACTTTGTCTATATGGGTATGATTGAGCTGGTAGACGCAAACGAAGAGGAGAATTGCTATGTTGCAATTGATCCAAAGAAAATAGAGCCTCCGCACACTCATCTGGAGATATTTCCATCTGCCATCTTGGGTGTAGGAGCTTCTATCATTCCATATCCTGAGCACAATCAGTCACCTAGGAACACTTACGAAAGTGCGATGGCAAAGCAGAGCCTCGGCTTTTCTACACCACTGATGAACGCAAGCACATACGTCAGGCAGCACTTTATGCTCTACCCTCAAACGCCAGTTGTGAGCACAAAGGCGATTAATCTACTTGGTCTTGAAGACCGCCCAACAGGACAGAATTGTGTTGTGGCTGTGCTTCCGTTTGAAGGCTACAATATAGAAGATGCTGTAGTGTTTAACAAAGCATCGGTAGACAGAGGTCTTGGAAGAACCTTCTTTTATAGAATTTATGAGGCCGAAGCAAAGCAGTATCCTGGAGGGATGAAAGACAGTTTTGAGGTACCTCCGTCAGATGCCAATATTAGGGGTTACAGGGGCGAGAAGGCCTATCGTCTGCTTGAGCAAGACGGCGCAATAATGCATGAGGCAGTGGTGAATGGTGGTGATATTTTAATCGGTAGAACATCGCCACCAAGGTTCATGGAAGAATACAAGGAGTTTGAGGTGAAAGGCCCATACAGGAGAGACACTTCAGTCGGCGTCAGGCCTTCAGAAAATGGTGTAGTCGACACCGTCATTGTGACTCAATCAGTTGAAGGAGGCAAGATGTACAAGATTAGGGTTCGCGATATGCGCATCCCCGAGATTGGCGATAAATTCGCCTCACGGCATGGCCAGAAAGGAGTTGTCGGCATGCTAGTCAACCAAGAAGACTTGCCATATACTGAAGATGGCATTGTACCAGACATTATGATCAACCCTCATGCATTTCCATCGAGGATGACTGTCGGCCAATTCATGGAATCGCTTGGCGGCAAAGCCGCTTCCCTTCGCGGCAAAATAGCAGACGGCTCGGCTTTTCTTGGAGAAAAGCTAGAAGATATCAAGGGTGCAATGGAGCAATACGGCTTCAAGTATACAGGCAAGGAGGTAATGTACGACGGCAGGACTGGACGAAGATTTCCTGCAGATGTCTACATCGGTGTTGTTTATTACCAAAAATTACATCACATGGTTGCTGACAAGATCCACAGTCGCGCCAGAGGTCAGGTTCAGATGTTGACAAAGCAACCAACTGAGGGTAGGGCACGTGGTGGTGGATTGAGATTTGGAGAAATGGAGCGGGACTGCCTTATAGCATATGGTGCATCCATGATGCTAAAGGATAGGCTACTAGAAGAATCAGACAAGGCTGAAGTAAATGTCTGTGAACGTTGTGGCTTGCTGGCGTACTATGATGTCAAACAGCGTCGATACATCTGTCGCGTGTGTGGGGAGAAAGCCAAGATATCCTCTGTTGTAATTGCCTATGCATTCAAGCTGCTGTTGCAGGAAATGATGAGCCTCAATGTTGCACCGAGGCTACTTGTAAAGGAGAAGGTGTAGGATAAATGATGGAAGAATCTGCAAAAACTCTAGGTGGAGTTAAGTTTAGTGTATGGTCACCAACTGAAGTGCGCAAGTTCTCAGTAGCCGAGATCACTGCACCTGAAACATATGACGAAGATGGAATGCCAGTACAAGGTGGCTTGATGGACAACAGGTTGGGCACGCTAGAGCCTGGCCAAAAATGTGCCACTTGTGGGAACACTTCTGCGAAATGCCCGGGGCATTTTGGACACATCGAGTTAGCCGAGCCGGTGCTTCATATCGCTTTTGTAGATGATATTCACAAACTGCTCATGATAACCTGCCGATCATGTAACAGGATCAAGCTTGATGTAGAAGAGCTTGCTCACTACAAATCGATCCGAGACACAAAGGCAGCATATGCAGTTATTACGCTTGAAAACATTAAAGATGATATTATTGAGCGAGCTAAGAAGGTCAAGTCCTGTCCTCACTGCGGCAAAGAACAGTATGACTTGATATTTACGAAACCGACAATATTTGTTGAAAAGACTGATGCTGGCGAAAACCGACTGCTTCCAATCACTATCCGAGAAAGGCTCAGTCATATCCCTAATGACGACCTGACCTTACTTGGGTATGATCCCAAGACGGCAAGGCCCGAATGGTTCGTGCTGCAAGTGCTGCCAGTACCTCCAGTAACTGTTAGGCCCTCTATTATTCTAGAGACCGGCATTAGGTCAGAGGATGACCTGACTCACAAGCTTGTCGATATCATCAGGGTAAACCAGCGCCTCAAAGAAAGCAAAGAAGCAGGAACTCCACCACTTATCGTGCAGGACTTAGTCGACCTGCTACAGTATCATGTTACGACCTACTTTGACAACGAAGTTTCTGGTATTCCGCAGGCCCATCACAGGTCTGGCCGGCCACTTAAGACTCTTACACAGAGATTGAAGGGCAAGGAAGGGAGATTTAGAGGCTCACTTTCTGGCAAGCGTGTCGACTTTTCCAGCAGAACTGTGATTTCACCGGACCCTAACCTTGCAATATCTGATGTAGGCGTACCTGTGGATGTTGCAAAGAAACTCACTATACCAGAAACAGTTTCGCAATGGAATCTAGAGCGGCTCAAAGAGTTAGTGATGAATGGCCCTAATACATACCCTGGAGCAAATTATATCATTAGGCCAGATGGAGTCAAGATTAGACTTGATTACGTTACCGATAGAAAGGCTATATCTGATTCACTTGCACTTGGCTATGTCGTAGAGCGCCATCTTGCAGACGGTGACATTGTCATTTTCAATAGGCAGCCTTCACTACACCGAATGTCGATTATGGCCCACAGCGTCAAGGTGTTGCCATATCGCACATTCAGACTGCATCCTGCTGTCTGTCCTCCATACAACGCTGACTTTGACGGAGATGAAATGAATCTTCACGTGCCACAGAGCGAAGAAGCAAGGGCTGAAGCAACACTTCTTATGAAAGTGCAAGATCAATTGATCTCTCCGAGGTATGGAGGCCCTATCATCGGCGGCATCAGGGACTTTATTACTGGTGCATTCATGCTTACCAGCGACAAATCATCTCTAACAAAAGATGAGTTCGCAAATCTGGCTATGCTAGGTGGCTACCGTGGACCGCTACCAGAACCGCTTGTAACTGCAGAGGATGGCCAAAGGAAGTACTCTGGCAGGCAGCTATTCTCACTCTTCCTGCCAAAAGACTTTAACTTTATCATTACCTCAAAATGGAATAAGGCTGCAAAGGGAGAAGGCAAGGATGTAGTCATAAAGAACGGTGAGCTTATCAGCGGCGTCATCGACAAGGCATCAATTGGGGCCGAAGAACCAGACAGC
>JBQGBZ010000119.1:0-1212 GCA_052038215.1 Nitrososphaera sp. | reverse complement strand
AGATGACAATGTTGGAGGAGACATTACCATCTCATGTAGCCCACCTTCTGGCTCTGAGTTTCCAATAGGTAGTACAGATGTAGAATGTACTGCTACAGATGCAGCTGGCAACATAGGGACGGCATCATTTACAGTAACAGTACAAGATACTATTCCACCTGTTCTTACAGTACCTGGAAATATGCGGGTAGAGGGTGGAGGAGTAATAACATGGGAAGTAACAGCACAAGATAATATAGATGGTACTGCAACACTAGATGAAGAAAATACTCTCACACAAGACGATGTTGGGGGGGATATTACTTTGTCTTGTAGACCACCTTCTGGTACTGAGTTTTCAAGCGGCGTAAATAGCCATGGAGTATCGTGCACAGCTACAGATGTAGCTGGCAACACAGCAACAGCAAGTTTTAGAATAAATACACTATTGTAACCCTCATCTGAAAGGAAGAGAAAAAGGATATATTCGTCTTTCAAAATCCTTGGTGAAGGGACATTAGAAAAGGCAGCTTGAGAGGCTGATGTTGACTTCATGGATAGGTTCAATGATGATAATGACACCATGTCTGGTGGTGCTGGTAATGACTCAACAGCGTTGACGGTGTAGTGAATAATGACACAGCTTAGATGGTGGAACAGACACTGACACTTGTACTAGTGACCCAGACTCCAAGACTAATTGTGAGGCTTGAGCAAGAAGAGATGATATACTTGGCAAGGGTAGGAATCGCTGTTGCTATTGCTGCTACAGTTGTGAACCTGCTGTATCCAAACTGAACTAAACTAAAAGCGGTGTCACACTTTCTGTATGTTCTGTCGAAGCAACCCGTTCTTCTTCAATTTTCTATTTCCTCTCTTTTGCTGTTCTCCGTCTATAGAGTCATTTCCTATTCTTGACATAAGATAATAGCAAGAAGTACTAAGCATAAGTTGATACAATTGCAAAACACTAACAATAAGAAAGAAGAAGCTATGAAGATGATAACCAAAGGCGGAGAATTTGAATACACTCCAAAAGAAGGATTTGTACTCACACACTTCTTGACTGTGGAGGATGTGAAACGCTCTGCGGAGTTTTACCTTCGAATTCTCGGAGGGAAAGTTATTCGCAGTGGAGAACCCACTATCATCCAAATTGCCAATAGCTGGATAGTTTTAAACATAGGCGGCGGCCCAACTGACGATAAGCCGACTATAACTCTACATACTCCT
>JBQGBZ010000118.1:0-5723 GCA_052038215.1 Nitrososphaera sp. | reverse complement strand
TTGACAGACCCGCCATTTGGACAAAAATATTTTCATTTGTTAGATGCTCTTGCTCAGATTGCTTGCATGAAGCTGAAGCGCAAAGGCTGTTTAGCTTTTACGTATGGACAGTATCATTTGCCAAAGCTTTTTGAAATCTTTGCCAAGTATAGTTCTGAGCTTAGTTACATTTGGGAGATTGCAGTGAAATACGAAACCCCTTCTTCAAATGAAAACAAGAATAGCGATTATAGCTTAAATCGACAACAACAAGAAGAAGACACATATAATGTAAATCCAGCGACCCCGGTGCCAGCTAGGGGGATTAGAAGTGAATGGAAGCCACTGTTAGTTTATTGCAAAGGAGAACGCAGACTCCTACAAAACAGCATACATATTCACGATTTTATCGTGAGCAAAAAGCCCGACAAGCTAAAACATCCTTGGGCCCAGAGTACAACTGAAGCTAAATACATGACCGAGATGTTGACCTTCAGTGAGGATGCAACGATACTCGACCCGTTTATGGGCAGCGGAACATTTCTCGTTCCAGCTATAAGGATGGGTAGATATGTCGTAGGATTAGAAGCGGACAAGGTAGCTTATCAGACTGCGATTAGCAACATAAAATGTCAAGCTGGTGTCGCTAAAGGCTAGCTCTCACGCTCGGTAACTACTGTCGGATGCCAGTTTTGAGCTGTAAAAGGTGGGGGGGCTTTTTTGAGCTTGCGTTCATGTGCGTCATATCCTGCGAATATCGACGTAGGAACTTTTTGGCGGGCTGTGCGATTATCTACAGAGTATTATTCTTTGAGGATGACGGCTTTAGCAAACTCCTCAATTGCCAGTGTAAAAAAGGCCTAGAGCGATTGTACGGTCATTTGGGTTTTCGCTGTTCGACAGTGATAATGCTGAATCAGCTAGCTGTTTGGCCTTGAGAAGGCACATATAGTAACTATAGTGTGCATTCTTGCTGTAAGACCCATCAGCCATTTCTTTTTCTCGCCAAAAGATAAACCTTATTTGCATCTATTAGGCAATTGCATCATGATTCCAAGTCACACTAGCCTGCTAGTGGTAGTAGCCTCGATGGCATTAACTTTGTTTGTACCAGTCTATGCGCAGACATTAACACAACAACCCACAGGCGGTGGCGTCTCAATACTTAGCTCTTCTCAGATTAATAATTCGTTTGGGTCTGTTTACATTGTCGGTGAAGTAAGAAATGACCTGTCAAATCTAGTGCAATTTGTGCAGATTGTCGGAACATTTTATGATTCTAGCGGTCTGCTTATTGATACTGACTACACCTATACAGACCTCGACTACCTTCGGCCTGGTGAAAAATCACCTTTTAATTTGATTATATCTGATGCATCAGTAGCCCAGAGAATAGACAGCTACACCCTAGCTGTAAATTGGGACCCTGTCTATGCTGACCCATCCGATGTTACTGCTGCTACGGTACTAACAATACAGCAAGGTGAACAGCGCACTAACGATTTAGGATGGTATGAGATAGTCGGTGAAGTTGTAAATGGTGGTAGTGAGCCTACGGAATTTGTCAAGGTAGTAGCAACATTCTATGATGAGGCCGGTCAGGTGATTGATACTGACTACACCTATACAGACCCTTCAGACCTTGTTGCTGGTCAATCTGCACCCTTTGAACTTACAGTGAGTGACGAAGACATATCAGATGATATTGAATCAGTAAAACTGGCAGCACAGAGCAATGATTACTTCGGAATAGACCCAGAGTTAGCAGTAGCATCAACATCAACAACAGCACCATCAACAACAGCACCATCAACAACAGCACCATCAACAACAGCACCAGCTCCACCGCAGCAACAACAACCACTCCCACCAGCCCCACAACTTGTTTTGTAGCAGAGCAGTGTAGGCAACACTTTTGCGGCTGCAAAGTCAACGAAGCTCTGACTCTATCGCGCATGTATCAAGACAATCGGAGGAGTCAGCTAAATCGGTAGGACTCTTAGATATATTCTCTAGCATTTTATGTGCTATAGTTCGATGTCCTTTTAATGGTTCTAATGCGAATTATGTTTTCTATCTTTGTCCTAATAATATTCAGATAGTATTCAGAGTCAAAAAGAGCTCTTCTTCTTATGACCTGCATGTAGGTTAGGCGTCATCATTGTCAGCGGCATCACCGTCTCCGTCTCATGGTTCAGGCTCTGGTTCAGGCTCTGGTTCAGGCTCTGGTTCAGGCTCTGGTTCAGGCTCTGGTTCAGGCTCTCCATCTCCATCTCCATCTCCTCCGTTGTCATCTCCTCCGTTGTCATCTCCTCCGTTGTCATCTCCTCCGTTGTCATCTCCTCCGTTGTCATCTCCTCCGTTGTCATCTCCTCCGTTGTCATCTCCATCTCCATCTCCTCCGTTGTCATCTCCATCTCCATCTCCTCCGTTGTCATCTCCATCTCCATCTCCTCCGTTGTCATCTCCATCTCCTCCATCACCGTCTCCATCATCGTCGTTATCAACTTCTCCAGTTTCACTGGTTCCAGGTGGTTCTGCAATCTGTGTCGCGTTAGTCCCGGTTGTGTTAGTGAACTGCAGGGGCTGACCTTGCATTGCTCCTTGTTGTGCCAATTGCTGCGCTAGTTCTGGTGATACTATTAGCTCAAATGTATCAAATAGTTGTGATACCTCTGGTGGTAGTGGTGTTGATGTTAAACTGGTTAATGATGACGATGAAGTTGTTGCGAGGCCGGGTCTTGCTGCAGTGGTACTATTACTAGATTGGCCTTCATAAAATAGACTATAGCCCTTTATCGTCCCGGGATTAGGTGCTGTCCAATTTGTAGCAGTTAAAATGAAATATCCTCTTCTCACCTCAGTAGGACCAGAACCAGTATTATATGTCATTTCTACAAGTTTGGCTGGTTCTGTTGTTACTGTTTCGTTTGTTAGTGGATTCGTAACGTTGACTGTCAGATTTGCACTGTTTACAATCTGGACGTTGTTGTAACCAACTTCCCCAAGCTTTTCTAGGTGATATGCAGTAATATTATTAGCTGGTTGGATTCTTGTTACCAAATCAGGATATCGAATAACATGTACTACTTCTTCCTGAGCTGTTTGACAGGCCTCATTGCTGCTTGCGTTGTTTCTAACATCACTGCTAGTATTGGCGGAAATTGTTGTACCTTGTTGTGCTTCCTGTTCTTCGTCTGGGCATAACTGTGCTAATAATCCGTACCCTACTCTTGATTCTTCGGATAGAGCAGCGCCTGTATTATTGATATCCTGAATTACCCATCCCTGCGGTACCTCTACGCTAATGCTCTCATCTATAATTTGAAATAATGTTGTTGAGGGCGGTGCTTGTTGTCCCTGCTGCACTGCTGGTTGCGATGGTGTCTGAGTTGTTGGTGTTGTTGATGCTGGTGGTATCGTTGCTTGTATGGCTGTTGCAGGTGCCACTAACTCGAATGTACTAAATGCCGTTTGTATTGCTGGTAAGGTATCAATGAAGTTTGGAGGTACTGTTTCAGCGTCCTCAGTAACTGTTATTGAATAGCCTGTTGAAGTTGTTCCATCATTCAATATTGCAAATAATCCGTGTCCTCTCCAATTGGTAACCTGTCCAAAGCCTGATGTGGTATACGTATACTCTATTTCTTTGACAGGTATGTCATTTCGCAATACTTCCCCTGTCTCGGAATCAACAAGGTTTGTTGTTCTATCACTTTGAGCCACAACTCTATAATTATACGTGCTAAGGCCAAGCCCACTTCCGAGAGTAGACAGCAACTCAGAGTTTTCTTCTATTGAAAACTCGTATGCAACTAAATCGTTTGTTGTTATGGCATTTCCAGCACTCACAACCTCTTGAAACGGTTCTTGGTCTTGAAGGTCATGATATTTTGCTATATTGGCGGCGCCCACACTTGTACTGAGAACCTGACACTCGTATCCACCACCTATCTCGGGTATGGAATCATCTTGAGGACAAATCTCTCCCACTTGTTCTCGTCCTCCAGTGTCTTCAATGATACTATTTTTAACTTCTTGACGTTCTTCCTCGCTTGCGTCCTCTGGTGCAAAAGTATCTGCGATATCTACCTCTTCTAAAACCCATCCAGGTGGAAGTTGTAGCTGAAAACCAGCGTCTATATTAGTATACGTTGTTGTTTGTGCGAACACTGGGACAAACAGAGATGAGGATGCCGTTGTGGCTAGTACTGCTATCGCGACTGCCATTACCTGAGCGATAGCGTTCATAATCACGGAGCAATTGCCTAATAGATGCAAATAAGGTTATCTCTTAGTATTTTATGGCGATATCTGTCAGTCCTACAAGAAGGTTGGAGCTGGTGATGGCAGGGACATTTGTTAATCAATTGATTTGGTGTCTATTTCGTTTGTCGATAGCCCTCCAAAATCCACATTGGCTGTCATACATTGCCAGAATGCCAAGGGATTTTCACTTCTTTTAACGAACTCGGTTCTTCCCGCATATGCTACAGCAGCGAAAATATCTTTGTATGTGTGGCTTCAGTCACTATAGCCTCAAGCTACAGGTAATTGGTTAAAGCATGGCTAGCACCTTTGAGGAAGCAGGCGAGACTATCCACACTTTTCTCTATTGCATCCAAACATGGTTGGAACAACTAGTGTGGGCTGATTTTTCTTCATCTATTTCCTTATTGGCAAAAAGGAGCAAACAATGCGTTGACATAATTAGCCAATTTAACTTATTATGTAGACCAGTATCCTAATGGATTTGTTCTTCTCTTTGTCAAGTGGGCCCCATTTTTTTCTCTATGGGTGCTTTCCTACCCATATCATCCTTTGTATTGTTTGTTATGGTATCTTTATATAATTTCACTAGCAATTGCTGATTTAATGTATCAATATTCATCTCTTTGTACATTATTATACCTAAATAATACTTTCTGCAGTATTTAGCTACATAATGTAGGTCAAATGTCACGTAATCGCAAGAAGCGTAATATGCTATCTGTCTTGTGTTATGTTTTAACTTTAGATATGTTATTTCTATGTTGCTTCAGTCTTGCGTGCGTAATTGTTGGATGGTTATCGTAGAGAGAATGAAATTTTGTTCTACGTCCCTAACATAAAATATATGACTGAGTCAATTGTTTATATCAGTCACTAGACCGAATAACCTTTATCCACTATATGATAATGTCAAATGATTTTGTCGAACTTTTGTGCAAATTCTTCATATCTTTTATTTCCAAAATTTTTCTACCAAACAAGTTGAATCAATCATCATCAATATCGAAGATGTTCCTTGGATTAGTTATGACCATCTTAATGTTATCTATGCTATTCTACTATTCTGCTTTTGGACAGTTCTCGACAACTTTAGAACAATCTACGACAGAACCTTACCTACAACAGCTGCTACCGGTCAGAATAATACAAGTAGCACAGTAGAAGATGAAGGCCCTACAATAATCTCATTTAAGTTTCAGCCCGATGGTACTTGTTGGCTAACGCTCAACGCTAGTGGGAGATTGAGTGCTGTAATCACATTTAATCATACTCTAACTCCTGCAAATGGATACATAGTCGACTACACGGTGCCTTATTATGCAAACAATGGGACGCAAGTAGACCTTAACGATGTAGACTTCTCTTCACAGGTGACCTTTGACCCTAATGCAAATGTAAGGCTACCAGCAAAACCAAAGATATTGCTACAATATCCAACTGGAGCCCCAGCATCACTGCCTTCATCCTCAACA
>JBQGBZ010000117.1:0-1021 GCA_052038215.1 Nitrososphaera sp. | reverse complement strand
CTAGTCGATGTCAATAGCTTATACCCGACAATGGCAATTGTCCACAATATCGGCTTTGATACAGTAAATTGCACGTGCTGTGAAAGTGATTCATTAGCCAAAGTACCCAGATATGCCAAGATCTACAGCAAAGACGACAGAGACGGCTATTTTGATCACAATATGGAATATTACTGGATATGCCGCAAGCACTCAAGCAAATTTAGAGAGAAGCTCATAACATTTCGTGACAAAAAAGACGAAGCAAGCAAAAACAAGCAGGCAATGCGCAAAAAGATCTACAAGCTGTTAATGAACTCTGCTTATGGAGCTCATAATACATATGGTTTTGGATATCTATTCCCACCTGTATGCGATCTGATCACTGGATTTGGTCGCTATACCCTCAGAGTTATGCGAGCAGTTGCTCTTAGCATGGGCTACCAAGTCATAGCCGGAGATACAGACAGCATATTTTTAGTTGGCATGAAAACTAAAGATGAGCTGCAACAATTTCAGAAGCGTTGTCAGCAGTTACTGCAGGTCCATGATCCAAGTTTGGATAGAGATTTTGATGTAGTAATAGAAAACAAGATCTTTGATACCCACGAGAAGGCTCCAATCACGTTTGAAAAATTCTACTGTGCCATGAAGAAGCACTACTATGGCTTTACACCTGGCGGGTATTATGATGGGACCAAGATGGAGGTTGACAAAGATGATAGGCCTGCATATTCCAAGCTCATTTTATGGGAGCAGTGGAAATCTGATCTAAAAGCTGGCAAAAATCCAATTGACAACTTTAAGCGTCTAACATCTGAACAAGAGCTAAGGAAGGTTCTGGAAAATGATCCTGAGCTATTGAAGCATAGCTCCAAGCTTGGTGAAAATCCTGGTTACATGAATGAAGATACAGGAGAGATCTTGGACTGCACTTACAGCAATGTCAATGATCCAAAGGCTGTGATCGGTCGTGAGCTTGGCCTTGGCAAAAATGATATTGCATATTTTTTCAAAGCTGGAAAAAACAAAAGCATCAAGA
>JBQGBZ010000116.1:0-9361 GCA_052038215.1 Nitrososphaera sp. | reverse complement strand
GCTGAACTATTTTTAAAATTACCCACCCATTAGTATAGGTCTTGCTGTTCGGTTACTCAACATATCTTATTTGACTGTAAGGCTTCAACATAGAAAAGAGTCCGATTACTAGGGGTATCCAGAGCAAATAGTCTAGAGCCTTGCTTTCGAATTATTATACTTCGCTTAACATACTCTGATTTCTTTTCTTATTCCATCTAGGCAAATCTTATAATTATCAAGTATATCCCGACCCACCAATGCTTTAGCTGGTGTTCGCTCTGGTAGATCCAGACATCCCACATGGACGTTATCGTAGATCTCGTTAAAAATCTCTATAGATACCTCATAATAGGGAATATGTATAATTCCAGCTCCTGTTGCCGTTTCATCGCTTCCAGCAAATGAAAGATTCATCTCGTTTGCAATATATGTAGGAATAATTGTCTTGGATGAAGCAAAATCCAAATGTGCATCAACAATAATTTTCTTATTACTGCCTGCATCAATTAATCCTACACAAACTAATGGGAGGTTATTCTTGTATTGAATTTTAATCACTTAGGACTCTCCTCTCTTCATTGTTGTTATTTCCTGTTAAATTCACTATCTGACGCATATATTATGATCTACTTTCACTAAAATAACTAACCCTACCATATGATATCCCTCCCTTCTTTTTAAGCAGGGCGAAAGGCCTTTTTGTTGACTTAAAAGAGAGTCAAAATGAAAGATTAAAGTACTCCCGAGGTGGATGTATATGAGATATATGGCACGCAAGTTTGAAGAGTGGTGGAATACTGTTCCGGCTGACTTGAAGCAAAAAGCTCGCAAAGGTGACGAAGGAAACAAGCCCTTACTCAACCAAGTTAACTATGTTCTTCTGCATCTTCATCTGGCCGGCAAACACGACGCCAAGCCAACACATGATGAACTGAAGGATTGGCTACACAGTGGCCAAGTAGATGTGCTTAGAATGAACAAATAGAAACCCTCAACTCGGAAGCAAATGTACATGTCTGTGCTCTCCAGCACAGCATTTTCCTTTTTTTATCTAAGCTGAACGGTTGATATATTAATAATTGAATTCTGGCAGAGATTTGAGAGTTTATATTTTCCCAGTAAATTCGAAATATGGAAAATAGCTCACTAAAGGATTTGCCGAATATGTTGTAACTGCAGCATAAAGTTTTCATCTCCCAGTGCATTATCTTTCATGTGTCAAAAATCTCTCAAGCTCTTGTTTTATCTCTACGGCACGAAGTTAAGCTGGACAAGAGTGAGTTACTTCTTGCCCATCACCTGTAGTAGGATAGCGCTCTTGTTTCTTCAGGCTTCCTTTCTCTTTGAGTCCTTATCTTTTTAACTGCCTCTTCAAAGTGGCGCATCATTACATGTGCTTCTGATGCATGCTTCGCTGCTTCTTCGGGCGTTGGGTACCTTGCCAGGTATTCATGGAGCACCAGAGATACAGCTGTATTTACAATAGCTGAGGTATCGGCTCCGCTAAAACCATCTGATATATCTGCTATTTTTTCGAAATCGACATCTGTTCCAATGGGTTTGTCTGTAACATAAATTTCCAATATTTTCTTTCTTGTTCTTCTGTCGGGATTTGGTACAAATACTATTCTGTCAAACCTTCCGGGCCTCAATAACGCAGTATCAATCATATCTGGCCTGTTGGTTGCCGCAAGCACAACTACTCCATGTAATTCGCTTATTCCGTCTAGCTCAGTTAGGATCTGCGATATAACTCTATCATTTGTTCCCATACCGCCACCACCCATTTCGCCGCCAATTCCTCCTCCTCTTGCCATCGCTATTGAATCGATCTCGTCAAAGAAAATAACACAGGGAGCGGCCTGCCTTGCCCTGCGAAAGATTTCTCGGATTCCACGCTCTGATTCACCAACCCACTTGCTCAAAAGTTCAGGTCCCTTTACCGAAATAAAATTCGCTTCAGACTCAGTAGCCACAGCCTTTGCCAGCATGGTCTTGCCAGTTCCAGATGGACCATGTAACAGGATACCTTTTGGAACAGTGTGACCTATCTTTGCATACAAATCAGGATATCTGAGAGGCCACTCTACCGCTTCTTGTAGTTCTCTTTTTACTCCTTCAAGCCCTCCAATATCTTCCCATTTTACATCAGGAGATTCTAAAAAGACCTCTCTCATAGCTGAGGGCATGACGTCCTTTATTGCCTGATTAAAATCATTTTGCGTAATGATCAGCTTGTCGAGAGTTTCCGGCGGTAATTTCTCATCCTCTAAATTGAGGTCTGGCAACAATCTCCGAAGACACTTCATGGCGGCTTCTTTACATAGGTACTCCAAGTCTGCCCCAACAAAGCCGTGTGTTACTGCAGCTATTTTCTTTTGGTCTACATCAGTGTCAAGTGGCATGTTGCGACTATGGATTTGAAGTATCTCCAGACGTCCATTCTTGTCTGGAACTTTAATCTCAATTTCTCTATCAAATCTACCCGGTCTTCTCAATGCTGGATCAAGTGCATTTTGCCTGTTAGTCGCAGCGATAACGATGACTTTACCTCTGCCTTCAAGCCCGTCCATTAGAGATAACATTTGGGAAACAACTCTCCTCTCGACTTCGCCCATTACCTCTTCCCTTTTGGGAGCGATAGAGTCGATCTCATCAATGAAAATGATGGTTGGCGCTTTCTCTCTTGCCTCCTTGAATATCTCTCGCAAACGCGCCTCTGACTCACCGTAAAATTTGCTCATTATTTCGGGTCCAGATATGCTAATAAAGTGAGAGTTGCTCTCACTTGCTACCGCTTTGGCTAACAAAGTTTTGCCAGTGCCAGGCGGACCGAAAAGAAGTACGCCTTTGGGCGCCTCAATTCCAAGTTTTTCAAATATTTCCGGATGTCTGAGAGGTAATTCTATCATTTCCCTGACTTTTTGCATTTCATCTCTTAGTCCGCCTATGTCTTCGTACGATACCTGAGGCATTCCTCGTAACGCCTCGTCTTTTTCAGTTATAGTGAATGTTGTCTTACTGGTGACTAAAGCAGCAGTGTCAACGGCAGGAGGTGGTGTTATTCCTATTATTTGAAATGTCAGTCTTCCACCAAAATATGGAACCATCACATTATCTCCTTTGATTAGCGGCACACTTTCAAGAGCATCTGCCAGATAGCGCTCATCTATTGGCGGTATCGCCTCAAGGGGAGATATTACCACTTTCTCTGCAGGAATCGCCTTGACTTTTCTCGCATTTATCGCATCTCCTATGCCTATTCCTGCATTATTTCTGACCAGTCCATCTAGCCTGACGATTCCCTTTCCCTCGTCGGAAGGGTAAAGCGGTAGGCATTTGACAACTGTCCTCCTTTTGCCCTTTATTTCGACGATATCACCTGTGCTTACTCCCAAAGAACCCATAGTGTCATAGTCAATTCTTGCTGTGCCCCTGCCCACATCTCGGGTATAAGCTTCGAGCACCTTTAATGATACAATGTTATTATTCTGGCTCAAAATCTTCTTGCCTGCCTACTCTGTACTGGCACGCAACTCCTAATTAGTCTTTTCAATCTCTACCTTGGTTAAGCCGAAATACAAGTCTAAAGTACCTGCAAACTAGTTCTAACATATCTAATGGAATACTGTCCAATATCTCAGTCTCTGCAAGAGTTCACCATCCTTTTAAGCAATAGGCGATGCTTGCTCTAAATTATCTAATTCAAAATGAAAAAAAAGCTCTCACAGCTATATGGATTTTTGTTCACAATGAGCTGAAAAACCACATAATTTTCAGCTGCTAACACCGCAATTGTAACCTCTTTGACTTTGTCCTAACATCAGAGTAAACGTCTGTCTGTCCTCTCCCACGTGAAGGTGGGATTGTTCCTTCCAAAGTGACCATAGGCCGCAGTTTGTTGGTATATGGGACGCTTTAGATCTAACGTCTTTATTATTCCCGCAGGCCTCATGTCAAAATTCTTTCTGACCAACCCTTCTATTTCATCCTCTGGCAATTTGCTAGTCCCAAAAGTGTCTACCATGATAGAGATAGGTTCGGTGACACCTATTGCGTACGCAACTTGCACCTCACACTTTTCAGCCAGTCCAGCAGCTACTATGTTTTTAGCCACATATCTTGCCATGTAGCAGGCCGACCTGTCTACCTTTGATGGATCCTTGCCAGAGAATGCTCCTCCTCCATGCCTACCCATGCCGCCATATGTGTCTGCGATTATTTTTCTTCCTGTAAGGCCTGTGTCACCTGGCGGTCCGCCTATTACGAACCTGCCTGTAGGATTGACTAGGAACTTTGTCTTACTGTCGACCCACATATCGCAGACGGGTTTTATGACCTTATTAATCACTTCTTCACGCAGCTGGCTCATACTGATGTCTGGTGAATGCTGTGTAGAAATGACTACAGAATCAATGCGTTTTGGCACTCCGTCTTCATACACAACGGATACCTGAGACTTTCCATCAGGGCGAATCCAACTAAGCTCTTTTTTCTTTCTTACTCGAGCAAGAGTCATTGAGAGCTGATGTGCAATCGTAATCGGAAGAGGCATTAGCTCTGGAGTTTCGTTAGTTGCAAACCCAAACATGAGCCCTTGGTCGCCTGCGCCTTGCTCCTTGTCTGTGCTTGCATCGACCCCCAAAGAAATGTCGGGGCTCTGTTCATGAAGCGATGCAAGGATCGAACATGAGTCATAATCAAAGCCATACTCTGGTTTGTCATAACCAATTTCTCTGATAGTGTTGCGGACGATCTCGCGTACGTCCGCTCTACCTTTTGATGTCACTTCGCCTGCAACAAACACAATTCCAGAAGTTATCATTGATTCTACGGCAACCCGTGACTCGGGGTCCTGACGCAGAAAGTCATCAAGAACTGCGTCTGATATCTGGTCGCATACCTTGTCGGGATGGCCTTCGGTAACACTCTCAGAAGAGAACAACAATCTTTTTACCATTTACCATCTGACACCAACAGATTGCTCATCATGGTTAGAATTCTTTTTCCAGTTTGATGAACAACACATTGTTGCCCCGTATGACAACTTTACCATAATTGGCAAGCACAACTGAGCCATTAAATTCCTCTGCATCTGTAAGTATTAGGTTCATATAAGAATCAACATTGTTCATTCTGCCCTTGTACTCTATTTCGCTTTTGAGTCTAACGGCAACTTTTCTGTTAATTGCTCGTTGCAGCGAAGAAAGTGGACGTTTTGGTTGCTGTTGCGATGACGGCGAAGAAGACAATCTAACTAATCACTTTACGGTTGAAAAAATCATGGCTCGAATAAAAAGGTTCCTTTGCATACAAATTCATAAGCAGGCAATACAACAAAATAACCGCTGTTTAAGACCGTGATACGAACTATCTCGACAGGGTCAAAGGCATTAGATGATGTACTTGGAGGGGGAATACGAACTGGCATGATTACTGATATCTACGGCGAAAGCGGTTCCGGCAAGACTCAGCTTTGCTTTACTCTATGTGCAAACTGTGCAAAGGAATCGGCCAACATTTTATTTATTGATACCACAGGCACGTTCAGGCCTGAGCGAATAATGGAAATCTCTGGCTCTAAATTGACACTTGGAAGAATTACTTACATAAGGGCGTTTACAACAACTGAACAGAATAATGCAACGAAGAAAATTATAGCAGTAGGGCCGAGACTAGTTGTTATCGACAGCCTCACATCGCTCTTCTCTACAGAATACTCGGGCCGAGAGCGACATCGTGCCATTATGAAATATATGCACGAACTCGCGGCCTTGGCAATAAATTTGCGCTCTGCTATTGTGGTGACAAACATGGTCAGAAACGCTCCCCCGATAACGTTGGTTGACCAGGCGGGCCGGAATGTTTCACAGGCAGTTGTCCCTTGGCAACAACGTGAATTTTTGGGTAGCAGTGTATCAATGTATTCTCATATTAAGATGAAGTTGGAGATAGTTGATAATGCCAAGTCATCGTTCCAGGCCGTCCTCATGCAACCCCCAGGCAAGGAACCAGTCCCTTTTGTAATCACGCCATTGGGGATTTCAGATAAAAATTAGGATGCAATCGAAGTATAACAGAATCTGAAGGTACATTGAGATCCATCAGCAATCAAAAAGCTAGGAACAGCGTTGGTTGTGAGCAAGAAATCGAAGAGCAAGAAACTGGTTTACTTTAAACCATATTGGTGCAAAAAGGCATTTTTGAGGTTCGGCCTTTTTCTCTCTATACTGCATTGATTCGAATACCTTTCCGATTGGCGGTGAAAGAATATCAGACAAATATTTTATACTCCCCCACAGGAAGAAACATCCGTGGATCTGCCAAGGCAGGAGGAGATGGTCAGGCCTAGCAAGGCGAAACTCTCAATCATCGTTCCAACCTATAACGAATCACAAAACATAGTCAGAATGCTTGACTCAATAGCCGAAACGCTTTCTCCATATAAAGGGTCAGAAATAATCGTGGTCGACGACAATTCTCCTGATGGGACCGCAGAGATGGCCAAATCGCATGCAAAGATCATATCCACAAGAAAGAAAATACGTATTGAGATTATCAGTAGAAATGGCAAGTTTGGTCTAAGTTCGGCGATCATTAAAGGAGTGCAGTACGCAACAGGCGATTTCTTAGTCATCATGGACGGTGATTTCTCTCATCCGCCTCAGGTGATTCCATCCATAATCCAAGCGTTACAGGACTCAAATTATGACATTGTCATTGCATCACGATATGTAAAGGGAGGATCCATAATCGGCTGGCCATTTAAGCGAAGACTAATGAGTAAGGGGGCAACCAAGATAGCCCGGTATGGTCTTGGTATAGATGTAAAGGATCCTGTATCCGGCTTCTTTGCACTTAGACGTGATATCATAAACGGCCTTAAATTCGACGCAATTGGCTATAAAATGCTTCTTGAAATTCTCGTCAAGACGAAAGGTGCCCGAGTTAAAGAAATACCCTACACTTTTACTAACAGAAGAATAGGAACTAGCAAGCTTGATGCCAACGTGATGTTCAATTACCTGAGAGCTGTTATGCGCCTATATCGCTACGGTAAATCAATAAGGCAAAAGGAAAGGCGTACTTCTGTACGCTTCTTCTCGAAAGCAGGAAGGTTCTACACCGTTGGCGCATCTGGACTACTCATTAACTATATTGCTTCATTGCTCTTTAACACATTTGCTCCAAACCTATGGTTTCTTTACTCAACTATCCTTGGTATACTCATTTCGATGACGTCCAACTTTTTCCTTAACAAGATATGGACTTTTGAAGATAGGAAATTTAGCTGGAAGGGGACTGGAATACAGTTTGGCATGTTTATGAGCTTTAGCTCACTTGGTGCTATCGTTCAGCTTCTCTTAGTCTATGCTCTGGTTGAAAATTACAAAATGGACTATCCTGCGGCACTGATCTTGGCAGTGGCAGTAGCATCGGTAGGAAACTTCTTGCTAAATAAGAAGTGGACGTTTAAGGAAAAAATCTGGAGCTAGTATTTGTTCATTCACAAGATATGGTTCCTTGGTTATCAGCAAGTTATTATTTTACTAATGCGGCAAAGCAAATGATTATTTTTTAAACATGCTTACACACGATCTTTTTTTTGGTCATACGTAATCTCAGTATTGAAGGGTATAATGGACCTCAGATGTTCTCAAGTAAGAATTGATGATTTCAGTTCTACTATATTGAGCTATCATATTACGATCTGGAGCCATGCGCGCCCAGTGCGAGGTCGGAGTAGTACACAACTACATTTAACTTGCTAAAGTACACTACTTTGGCCTGGCCAATCCTCCTGTCATTTTGCACCTTGCTATTGAGGAATACCTAAACTTTTTTCTTTTAGTTGCAGATTTATGATCCAATTACCCTTAGATGTTTAACCTACGTCGATGCACAGAGTTATAACAATTAACCAGATAGCAAACAAGCATTTTTACAGAACCGGTACAAGTACAGAGTTAATGGACTCACTTGAAACTATTTTCTCAATTCAAAAAGAACTTGCATCGATGATGGATCTTTCTCGATATCCAGATTCTATTGATGGACGAGTGTCTGCCCTTTCTACGGCAATAGTTCATGAGGCTATAGAGCTTCAAAGATTGACGAGTTGGAAATGGTGGAAAAAACCAACGCCTTTTGACACCGAGGCAGCAAAAGAAGAACTTATTGACATTTGGCATTTCATTATCCAAGCATCAATAGAGCTAGGGATGACTCCTGCTGATGTGGTAAACGTGTACAAAAGGAAAAATAGCATTAACCGGGAGAGACAGACCTCAGGGTACTAACATCTGGGCAATCCTATCAATATCGACAGTCCAGATCAAGTCTATGATTTGTACTTGACGCCTGAAGATTTCGACATCGTTAGCGGAACGAGTAATTATTGGATTAGGTCCAGTTGCACCGATAATCCTACCGGATGTGTCTACACCATTGCGCGCAAGTGCCAACAGCGCCTGCCCTGCTCTGTGTCCTTTAACCTCCTTACCGCATAGGATGATTCGATTAAGTTCTGGATGATTGACAGTGAAGCCAATTATTGCATCTATACCTTTATTTTCTGAAAGAAGTCTACCAGCTATTAGTACCTTATCCATAAGAGATGATCTAGAAATCATGCTTAACAGGTCGAAACTTGACAATGTGCATATTGCCGTTAATTTTCCTGATCCAAGGTAGTATTCCTGTTTAATCGGCAGCAATACTTTGCATAACTTTCCAGCGCCATCCTCTAATTTTCTTATTATGATCCTCATTTTAGGCCCCAACTAGCTTTATTTGTTGGAGTGACCTTAACGAAGGATGCCTCTCCTTCCTTCCACGGATCCAGCCTTACCCATTCAAAGCGATCATGAAATTTATTGTAGAGTGTAGAAAACTCATCACCACTTTCAATGATTTCTGCTGTTCCTTGGACGCATACTGAACTGTTTCCCACGGAGCTGTACAAGTCCACCACTAGAGCAACTTTTTTGTTACGTTTGATGTTTTCATATTTCCTCGTTTCATAGTCTGTTGCGATAAAGAAAGATGCATGCTCAAATATATATGACACAGGAACGACGTGTGGAATTCCATCGTGGCAAGTTGCTAATCGGCAAGCTTCGTTTTTAATCAATAAATCTGTTTCAGAATCACTAAACGCTACTTTCCCCAACGGCTCAAATGTGAACATCTGCTATTTATACACCTGCATGCATCACTTCTCGCAGATGCAAATAAGGCCTTGTCACGATAACAATTGAAGATGAATAAAAATAGGTAATATGTTCTCACAACTATGGCTGAATTCTTGAAACTAACTTTCGCAATTTAGTAATCTCGTATAGATCGTTTACACTTATGCTAGTAATGAATATGGCTG
>JBQGBZ010000115.1:0-1278 GCA_052038215.1 Nitrososphaera sp. | reverse complement strand
TACATAGCTATATTTGATACCTCTAATAGAAACTTAGAGTTTATCAATTTATGATAATTTGACATTGTTAAGCTTATGACAAATTACCTGTCAGATGATTGAGGGAGCACAATATTTCTGGCATGTGAGAGCCAGAGATGGCGCAAATAATGTTGGCGCTTTTAGCGGTACATTCAGCTTCACTGTAGATACTACTGTTCCAGCAGCTCCATCCATAACATCTCCAACATCAGGAACACAGAACACTGCGATATCATCAATATCAGGTACTTCAGAAGCTTCAGGTCTCACAATTGAAGTATTTAATGGCGCAACCTCTCTTGGTACTACAACTACAGCTGCTGACTTTTCTTGGACACTTGATATAACAGATCTAGGAGAAGGTAGGTAGTTACAGCTTTACTGCTACTGCTAAAGATGCAGCAACTAACACACATCACCTCCTTCAGATCCGGCTGTCATTGTAGTAGTTGACCACACTGTTCCAGCAGCTCCATCTATAACATCTCCAACAGCAGGAACACAGAATACCGATATAACTGAAATATCCGGTACTTCAGGAGAAGAAGGTGACTTTTCTTGGACACTTGATGTAGACCCTGACTTAGGTGTAGGTAGTTACAGCTTTACTGCTACTAAGCGATGGTATCCATACATCACCCGCTTCAAGTCCTGCTGTCACTGTAACAGTTCAGACAGCCCCAGCAACTATAGATACGTCCTTGAGTCTACAGCTTTCTGTAAACAAGGCAACGCCTGGAGCAACCTTTACTGCTTCAGGTAAACTTATTGACTTTGTGGCAGACTCACCAATAGCTGGTCAGACAATAACATTCACAATTGATGGCACCTCAGCCGGAACTCCTGTTACTACTAATAGCAAAGGTGAGTTTAGTATACAACTTAGTCTGCCCATTTCCACTACCATTGGAGTACATGAAATTCAAGCACACTTCGCAGGAGTGGTTGATCAGTACAACCCATCTGACTCCCCAATAAGAAATCTTAAAGTCGAGGGTGCAGCTCCTGCCGATACTTCCTTGAGTCTAGAACTTAGCAAAAACAAGGTAAATGCTGATACTAGCTACACTGCTTCGGGTACCCTTCTCAATGAAATAACGAAGAAACCTATAGAGGGTATGACAATAACTGTGAAAACTGATGGCTCATCTCCACAACAAACAGGTACTACTGATAGCAAAGGAAAGTATGAGATTCAGCTTACAGCACCCGGTATTAATGACGATCATAATATTCAAGCACACTTCGCAGGAGTGG
>JBQGBZ010000114.1:0-1091 GCA_052038215.1 Nitrososphaera sp. | reverse complement strand
CAATCAATAAGATAACCATCCTCGGCTCTGGTGTTATGGGTCACGGTATTGCTCAGGTATCAGCTATGGCCGGTTATCATGTGACCTTGCGCGACATCGAGCAATCTTTTCTAGATAAAGCAATGGAGAAAATAAAATGGTCGCTTAGCAAGCTAGTTGAAAAGGAGAAGATGTCACGTAATGAAGCAGAGGAGATATTTGATAGAATCACACCGGTAGTTGACTTGAGGCAGGCGCTCAAAGATACAGATTTGCTCATTGAAGCAGTGCCTGAGGAAATGAATTTGAAAAAGAAGGTGTATACTGAGGTCGATAATTTTGCAGAGAGCAAGACGCTTTATGCTTCAAATACAAGTACTCTTCCAATCACTGAAATGGCAGCACTGACAAGTAGGCCTGATCGCTTTATCGGCCTTCACTTTTTCAACCCTCCGCAGTTGATGCCCCTAGTTGAAGTGATACCAGGCGGCAAAACCAACCACAGTATGATTGAAATGGCAGTAGGCCTTGTGCAGAAGATTGGCAAGCAGCCAGTCCTCTGCAAAAAAGATGTAGCCGGCTTCATTGTTAACCGCATATTTATTCCACTTGTTCATGAGGCCATCTACTGCCAAGAGAGGGATAACGTTCCAATGACTACAATCGATTCGGCAGTGAAATTCAAGTTATCATTTCCTATGGGCATATTTGAGCTTGCAGACTATACTGGCCTTGATGTAATACTCAAAGCGACTATCGAGATGCATTCTCGAGACAACAAGGTCATTCTGCCTCATCCTAAGATAAGGCAGCTATTTGAAGAAAAAAGTCTTGGGCAGAAGTCTGGCAAGGGCTTTTATGAATATAAGAATGACAAATACGAACGCATAAACTTGACAGAGCAAGAGGCACAAAAATACAATCCAATTGCTTTGATCGGAGTGGCTGCCAACAACGCGGCATGGCTCATTTCAAACAATGTGTGCAGCAAAGAAGATTTGGAAAAGGCCCTCAAGCTTGGTATGGGGTTGAAAAAGGAACTGTTCGTGACAGCTGAGGAATTTGGTATCTACAATATAGTTCAGAACTTGAAAGACTTGGCTGCAAAATAT
>JBQGBZ010000113.1:0-21047 GCA_052038215.1 Nitrososphaera sp. | reverse complement strand
AAACATACACTGAGGTATCATATGTAGGCAACAGAACAATAATGCCTCCTCCAGACCCTGCCAATACTACTATCACTGCAGCGACTATCAATGCGACAGAGATAGGAAACCTTACGCTAAAGCTCCAACCAAATGGTATTACATTTGTTGAAGGGCGAAGCTTCCTTGTGACTGAGGTAGGGGAAGATAATAGCAATAATGGTAATAATAATAGTGATGGCAGGGACTCAGAGCAACAACAAGAAAATGCAACCGCAGTTCTTATTGACCTTAACGGAGTCAGACCTGATGACCCAAGAAGTTCAACAGGTGTCGCTTTTTTTAGCACAAACTCAACCGGCCAGCTAGCATTCCTGGACAACATGATAGCGATATATCAAGTTAAAGCATCTCCAGCAGGAACTGCTATTCAAATGTGGGAGTGGAAAGGAGCAGACCTTCCATTCGACAATATATTACCTCAACCATAGCTTTAGGTTTTGAGTCAGAACAAACAAAAAGTATGGAGCAGAGTCGCATAATATATGCATCCAAATCACAGGTTCAAAGTTCTGTTCGAGTGCGTGTGCCTTTCCAAAAGGCTCCAAGTAATTGAAAACCGTTTAAAGTTCTTAGGCGTTACATCGAGTCAGCAGTGCTTTCTATAATTCAGTAATTTCTTCTGACCTTGAGCTAGAAGCTCGCTTTTTGACTATCATTATTAAATTGGTCACCTGTCTGAGTCGGACCCCAACAAAATACCTAAAAAATACCATAACTTATAAATCAGAAATTATAGGTTCTTTGGTTTTTTCTGGAATTATATCCCTACAAAGATTATTTATGCTTTAAGAACCACATTAACAATATAACAACAAGGGCACGCGAAGAAAAAATTGAAAGAATCTGACACAGAAGAGGTCAGAAAGACAATCATCATAAATGCTAGTCCAGAGATAGCGTTCAGAGCGCTTACCGATGAAACAGAGCTCACACAATGGTTTTCAAACGAAAGAACAGTTCTTGAGCCACAAGTTGGAGGTGCTTGTATGCTCAAAAATTGTAGGGTCTAACAACAACACTGGCGAAATCCGCACAATGAGGGGGAAGATATAGGAAATAGTCCAAGACAAGAAACTGTCCTATACCTGGAACGTTGATGAGTATCCAGACATACCAGAGACAATCGTGACATGGATGATAGAGCCTTTAGATGGAGGAGGCAGCAGGTCTGAATTAGTGCTAGTGCATTCTGACTTGGCTAACAACAACGACTTTGACGATGCAGATATAATTTGGTCTTACTTTATTGGAAGACTTGCAGAGCACTGCAAAGATAAGCAGCAGCAGTCCTCCTCTGACATAGACCAATAATACTGAGAATAATATACTATCAGAGGGGATTCTTCATGTGCTTGCGGGACTTCCTGTGTTGGAGCTTGACCCTGCGGAGCTGCAAATTGACCTGCACCTGAAGGTGGCGGTGCACCTCTTCCTTGTATTGGAGGGCCACCTCCATCACCAACCCCCATTGGTCAGAGTATCAACATTGGTAGCGCAAACAATCCAATCAATATTAGTGATGTGGTATGACATTCCACCGAGAATAAGCAATCGTCTTCTGCTGCTACTTTTTGTAGTTGTTGATTTTTCAACCTCATCTTATAGTGTTAGTCCAACTACCATCATCATCATTATTATTATTAAAATGACCAGGACCTTTACTACAAGGTTATAGCAAAATCTAAGCTTTAGTTTGTTTGATTAAAAAAATAAAAAAGGTAAGTTAGAAGTCAGCTCACGATGGCTGTTCCAACCATGTTTGGATGGAGCAAACAGAAGTATGGGACCTCGCCTGCCTCCGTAAAGGTATATTCAAATGTATCCCCTGGGTTCATTATAGGAGAAGTAAACAGCCCACTTTCTGTTGGACTGATCCCTGAATTGACTGTGTGAATTACTGAGTCGTTATTTTTCCATGTTACAGTGCCACCGACCATAACTAGAACAGGATTTGGCGAGAATGCATCGGTAGTTTTGGTTGAAGAGCCTGGGCCCATGGAAACGCTGGTGGTTGCATTCCCTCC
The DNA here is from genome assembly GCA_052038215.1 of Nitrososphaera sp. GTDB lineage: Archaea > Thermoproteota > Nitrososphaeria > Nitrososphaerales > Nitrososphaeraceae > Nitrososphaera. The sequence continues at coordinate 18,981 of JBQGBZ010000113.1, read as the reverse complement.
TGCTCCAGCCATAGTAGCATTAGTTGCATTTCCTGCTCCAGCCATAGTAGCATTGCTTCCGCCTTCTACTTGCGCCCTTACGTAATGTGGTGCACTTACGGCTATCAATGACGCCACGCTGAACGATAGCAGCATAAATGCCAAGGTTACAAGCGCCGCCTTATTCTTGTTCTTCGATAGCATGAGAATTCAAACAAGAATCATAGTTCTTAACAGTTGTTGTCATGAGTTATGGTATCAATTAATGAATCCTCACGTCATAAGAATAGACCTAAATAAAATTTGGTTTCGTGTTTAGGTGTTAGCCGAAGCCAAGACGCTATCAGGATATTATAGTTAAAAATGGCATTAGACTACCTAACTCATTTATTAACTATGTCAAAAAAAGAAAAGAAAAAAGACAGAGTTCTTTACTGTCTTGTGAACTGTTGTTGCTGTTGCGCAAAGAACGTTGTCCACGCCTTTGCGATGTTGGTTGAAAAGTCAGTCAATGTATCGACTGTTCTGTTGTAGATCTTTAGGTTTTCCCTTGCTGCATCCAGTGCATTGATCGTCAGCTGGTTGTTTATGCCTACAGACCTGATTGCATTATTTGTAACTTCATTTGATTGTCTAGTGAACACTTCTCCATAAGGCACTGATGGGACATTTATGGTGCTTGCTAATTGCTTCTGGGCAGAAAATGAAGTCTGGATCATGTTCTTGGTTGTCTGGATATAGTCCAGTTGGAGGTTAGAAATTGACTGTGAATACTGGGGTTGAGCCTTTGCAAATTCGTCTACTGTTCTGATAAGATTGTCTCTCATTGTGTCATATACGTCTGCAACTCTTTCGTCTTTTGTTGGGATAGTTTTTTCGACCATTTTTATTACCATCTAATGGTAATCAATGGTAATATATAAAGCTTGGTCAATAACGGTGTTGATTACCATATAATGGCACTAAGAACCCAACATTGTCTCAGTAACCTGCTGCTTCTTTTTCTCGCTTTTTTTTTCTGCATTGAACCTTTCCAGCTGATATCTATTCATATCGACGAATTTGATCCCTTGGGAAAGCTGTGGATGTACCCGCTTGATCTCATTGTATATCTTTTGGCATGCAATACGGTAGTCTGGATGACCCTGAGGAGCAGTACGCAATTCTATCATATGACATGCTTCTCGGAGGTTCATTTTGACAAAATAGGGATAGCGATAGGCAAAGTTGACAACATACTGAGCTTCCTCGGGCATAGTCTTGGCTACCTCCTCGTAAACATGTTTAGATAGATACATGCAATCTCTAAAGTCCTTATCAAGACCCAAATCAACCAGCTCTTGAGGAAGATCATAACCGTGTCTAGTCGAGAGCAATTGCCGCTCAAGCGTAAGAACTCTGTGCCGGTGCAAGTCTCGAAATATGCCAAAGTTAGTAAACAATTCGAAAGTATAATCTACCATTTCAAATGCCCTACCTGGCCTATGCCGGCGACTGGTACGGAATTGTGTGTATGTACGGATCACCTTGTTGCGCTCTTCAACCGACATTGATTTCACATATTTTGTAATCCTATGAAGTGATTGGCCCTGAGCCTGCTCATACAGTATTGCAGATATCACATTTACTTCTGCTTCAGAGTTGTCTTTGTAGTCAATCAGCCTGACAAGTTCCGGTTCTTCTTCAGATGGGATCCCCAATAAATGGACCTTCGCAAGGTCGTCTATTGCACTTTTAGTTTTTGATGTGTATTCTTGCAATGCCTGCCCGTACTTGTCATTTGCACGACGTACAAAGGAAGGAATGACGGAGTTTAGCTCATTAAATAACTGGGATGCAATAGATCTGATCTCTTTTAGTTTTGATCCATACATGAGTGTCAGCAAGTATTCAAATGCTCTGCCATTGCCTGTAATGCCGATATTTGTCATAGTGGATGCAGGCAAAAGACCACGGAGTATGTCTAGTGCCTTTGCTTTTACCGACATACTGTAGATCCGTTTGGCTGCTTCAATGTCTTTGTCTACTCTCAAGTTGCCAAAGGGTATCTCTTTTTGCGACATCGAATCAAAGAAACTAAACCGGTCTATTGGTTCACTTTCCTTCAGGAAGGTGTGTAGTGGTTGGATGCTTTTACTGTACGTATCAAAAGAATGGTCGCAAGCCTCAATGTACCTATCTGCATGAGATGACGACATAATGCTGTCTTCTCTAGCATACCGATAATAGCCGCCAATCTTTTGGTTAAAAGCTACATAACGAGATGATTTCTCTAAATATGAGAGCCCGACTCTGCGATCCTCGATCTTTTTTGCAGCAATATTTGATATTCTCTCGACAGCAACTTGAGCCTCACCTAGCTCTGCTACAGAGTCATCACCATATTCAAGAAGGACTCGTCTATAGAATTCTTCTCCTCTGTTCGGATTTCTTGCAAATTCATCTAAAAATACCCTCCGCATCGTCTTGTCTGTGCGAGAATAGCGAGACATTAGAGCACCCCTATCCACCTGTCTAGGAGTAGTTATTGCAAATACCTGCCCGTCAACATTAGAAAAGTGGGTTTTAAGAATCGACTTTTCCTCTTCGGTAAAGCTGTCTAAAAAGACATTGCTGTCAAACATGGGGATAGATACACATGATCAATAAGAAACCAGCGCAGAAAAAAATTTTACTAAGCATCCAAATCTTATCCTCTAGACTAGGTGGCATGATTAATTCCACTATTTTATCGAACTGTTTTAACACCGTTATCATTATACAATCTTTGCTCAACTATTCACATGAGCGAAGAAAAGCTCGGATTTGTGGGCAAGCAAGTTAAGGACATATATGGCACTTACATTGGGAGAGCCGTCGGCATAATAACAGAAAACGATGGCGAAATAGAAGCTGTGGGAGTCGATTGTGGTTTAGGCGGTTTAAAACAACTGCCTTACGAGCAGCTGGTTATCCAAGGAGAATACGTCTTCTTTATACCTAGATGGAGGCTTGATGCACAGAGGTTGCTAAGGCAAAAGTCCATGACGCTTAAGAGGGTAAAGGCACTTCAGGATATTCTCTCAGAAAATGACTCCATGAAGGAAGATGCAGAGCTAGTATATATCAAATATGAGAAAAAGTTGCATGAACTTGATGAAACTGGAAAGCAGGTCGATGATAAGCTGAATGCCAGACTGACAGAACTAGACTTAGAAGTCAAGAACATCAAGGCAGTTCTGTTTGATGCAAAGCTCCAATTCAGAAGTAATGAAATGAAGGAAGAGACATACCAGCAGGTCAAGGTTCAGACGGATGAGCTAATCGAACACATAAACAATGAAAGAGCTGAGATAAGCAATGTAAAAGAAAAGATGACCACTCAGACGCTAGAAAATGCCGTTGTCACTACTAGCAGCGCTTCAACAGTTGCTGCTCCAACAATCAGAGGAGAAGAAGAAGTACAACAACAAGAAGAAAAGCCAATTGAACAGGAACCACGTCAGACTGCAGAAATGGTTTCTGTTGTGCAGGTGAGCGCAGCTAACTCAGAGAGAGAAGAAGAAGAAGAAGAAGAGGATAAGGATGCCCCTGGGTCTTCTAACACAGTAGAGCAGCCTGAAACGAACTGGCTCAATCAAGTAATAACAAAATAAAATTCGAGCCGGACATATGCATTATGTCCGATCAGTTTTTTAAATTTTTAAAAAATTTAGATGGGCAGCTTTAGCGTTCTCTGACGCTTGTTTGTAAAAGCTCCCCAATCTCACTATGCATCTTCAGAAAGTTAAGTCCTTTTGCAGTTGTCTTGTACGTCTGTGTTCCTTCCATGTATTCGAGCAGGCCGTTTTCGATCAAGACAGCGAGGTATTCTCTTAGCTGCGCGTAGCTCAGGAAAGCTTTGTACATGATTTTTGTCTTAGTTGCTCCGCCATTCGCTGCCTCTAGGATCATTGCTACTATTTCTGTTCTGCTTCTATACTTCAAACTATGATAGAAGTGATTTTTCTCTATTTTTAATATATCGATTAATTCTTTAATAAGAATATTCTATATGGTCTCTTCATTTATTATTTAAATGTAATGGTTAACAAATGTTTAAAGACAAGTTTTGATTCTTCACAATGTTTGTCGAGTAACACAAGACTAAATGAAAATAGTGGTGATGATGATAACAATATAAAGATAAGTGTTAGGGTAGGCAAACGCCTTGAAAAAATTTCAAGAGAAGCTCTAACGGAGCAGGACAAGTTCTGGGCAACCCAGGCCAGAAATTTAATATGGTTCAAAGAATGGGATCGTGTTCTTGATTGGAACCCTCCATTTGCACGGTGGTTTGTTGGAGGTAATCTGAATGCATCTGTAAATTGCCTTGACAGGCATATAGACACGGACACGAAAAATAAGGTCGCAATAATCTGGGAAAGCGAGAACGGAGAGACAAGAACACTTTCCTATTTTCAATTATATCGCCAGGTAAACAAGTTTGCCAATGTCCTAAAGGATCTTGGTGTTAGCAAAGGTGACCGCGTCACAATATACATGCCCATGGTGCCAGAATTACCTATCGCAATGCTTGCATGCACAAGGATTGGCGCCATTCATTCAGTGATATTTTCTGGCTTTTCTTCCCAGGCGCTTATTGACAGAGCAAATGATGCCAAGTCTAAAGTTATAGTAACTGCTGACGGTGGCATAAGAAAAGGCCGGGTTGTGGAACTCAAGAAGGTGGTCGATGAGTCAGTCTTATCATTGCCATCTGTAGAACACGTGGTAGTGCTCAAACGCGCTGGTAATAAGATCAATATTGGACCAAAAGACCTCTGGTGGCATGAGTTGATGGAAGGTGCCAGGCTGTATTGCCAACCCGAGCCAGTTGAAAGCACTCACCCAATTTATATCCTCTATACCTCTGGAACTACGGGTAAGCCCAAAGGCGTAATGCATGGGACAGGTGGGTACCTCACTCATCTATATTCGACCGCCAAGTGGGTCTTTGACTTTACAAAGCAAGACATCTTTTTTTGTACTGCCGATATCGGCTGGGTTACAGGTCATAGCTATATTGTCTATGCTCCTCTGATGCATGGTATAACTGAAATAATGTATGAAGGAGCTCCTGATTTTCCCAAACCCAACAGGTATTGGGCTATTGTGGAAAAGCATGGAGCCACTATATTGTATACTACACCAACTGCGCTGCGCATGTATATGAAATATGATGATTCACCGTCAAACTCATTTGATCTGTCATCTCTTAGACTGCTTGGAACGGTGGGTGAACCTATTAACCCCAAAGTATGGATGTGGTATTTCAAAAAGATTGGCAATGAGAATTGCCCAATAGTTGACACTTGGTGGCAAACAGAAACTGGAGGGGCAATGCTTAGCATGTGTACTGGAATCGAAACGATCCCAATGAAGCCCGGCTCGGCCACGTTTCCTGTGCCAGGAGTTGATGCAGTAGTAGTAGATGAAACGGGCAAGCCCGTAATACCTGGAACAAAAGGCTATATTGTTATTCGTAGACCCTGGCCAGGGATGTTCTTGGATCTCTGGGGTGATGATGAAAAATACAGGCAGACTTACTGGACCAAGTTCCCCGGTCTCTATTACGCCGGTGACTATGCACTAGTTGACGAGGAGGGCTATCTATGGCTTCTTGGCAGGGCAGATGATGTACTTAAGGTGGCAGGTCACAGGCTTGGTACGATGGAGTTAGAGAATGCATTTGTATCACATAAGGCCATTGCAGAAGCCGCAGTGACGAGCAGACCTGATGCCACAAAAGGGGAATCTATAATAGCATTCTTGGTACTAAGAGAGGGTTTTTCAGATTCTGAAGCCCTGCGAAAGGAAGTGGTCGCTCACGTTCGAAGCACACTTGGACCCATAGCAACACCCGATGGGATATACTTCGTTAACAAATTGCCAAAGACACGTAGCGGCAAAATAATGAGGAGGCTGCTGAAATCCATTGCAAGCGGCGACAAGATCGGCGACATCACTACACTTGAAGACGAAACAGCTATTGACGAAGTCCGACAGGCCTATGAAGACCTCAAAAAGATGATCAATTCTTAGAACTTCCAAGTAGCTATATAGGATGGAGTAATTTCGATAACGCAAGAATCTGGGCCCATAGCAAGTATGGTCTTTGCACTTTTACTCTGCAGCGTCGTGTCCAAATACCTCTTCACATTATGTCTGGTTACTTTTGTAGCATAGAGGGGATCATCGATCACTCTTGCAGTTCCTTTACCCCTTAATCCAAGTGTGCCTTTTTTGCGAGAACTTTCATCAACAAGAAAGTATACCTTGGGATTTTTTCGAAGCATTTTTGCCTTCCTGCCTGTTCTATCTATCGCAAAGAGAAACTTGCCTTTACTGTAATAGTACCATACAGGATGTGCAAACGGGTCGCCTCTTTCATCTAGGTATGCTATTCTCAATAAGTTCGGCTGGGCAAGGAGCTCTGAGATTTCTCTTTTTAAGAGAGGTCTTGCGTGCCTGTCCGCAAGGACAAACTTTACCACATCTTACGCCTTAGCTTAGCCGTGTAATTAAGCTAAACAGAGATTGTTGTCATCCTGGAACCAATAGCAATGTTGTGAGCATCTACGAAACCTGCAGTCGCAGCCATAAGATATAATGCGGGTTTTGTAGTCTTGTAAGTGCAACTAATCGTTTCAACTACATTGCTACATGGAGGTATATTCTCTTTTATATATACGGCATTACCATTTTCGTCAAACCATATCAAATCAAGGTTGTACTCTATGTTGAGCATCCATACTTCGTAGAGGTCAGGCTCATCGTGCTTGATGAGCATAGCAGTGTCAAAGGGCAATGTGTCTTGTCTAAATGTAAGCCATCTTTGCTGTTCAGCTGCAGTCTCGGCAATTTCGACCGTTATGACATCATCATCTATTCGAACTGTGCCTTTTGGAAAGCCAGTGTTCTTGTCTCTGATCTCGGGTGGGACAAATGCTATGCCAAGAACGCCTACTGCAACTGCAACAACTATCACTGGTATTAGCACTGTAGATTTGCGTGCCACGGAATATGTCTATATGCGTGCAAAAAATAATTTGAATTTTGTGTTTCATTCAGTTCAACATAGAATAGTTAGAAATACTATCTAGTAAAAATATACTATAAAATCATCATAAAGATGTGCATCTCATAATCTATCGAATAATTTGGAGGAAGAAAAAGATATCTCATGTAAGCTTAGAGAAAAGACTTGAGTTGGATTGTTTACATTTTCAGATTTAGCTCATTTTTGAGCGCAAGATACATTATTTTTGGCATATCAGAACTGGAAGTCCATCCAAAAATTGGATCAAGGTGGAGGGGATGCGATTTGAACCCACGAACCCCTAAGGGACGGGATCACTCATATCGCTTTTTCTTTTTCGATATATGTTGCGAGAAGAAATGACACCGTGGACAAATCTGATCTTGAGTCCTGCGCGTTTGACCAGGCTTCGCTACCCCTCCAGTCATTGGTCTTGCCTATAAAACCTTATTTCATAGTTGCGGCACCTGAAATAAGGTTAAATTTTGCTTGGTGCAAGTACGGTATGTTAATGCCTAAGCCTGAGACTGTTTCAAGGCTCTGCGTAAAGTGTCATTCAAAGACAGTTCATGAAGTACGAGAGAAGACGATGGCTGGGGTAAAGCTGGTTTGCACCGACTGTGGGCATTCGCTTATTGTAGCTACCATGTAAAACATTTATTATCAGATGCAGCTTTAGCAGAAAATATATGAAGATAGGTGAGCTGAAGTCGGGAATGCGCAATGTAAGTGTCACAGGAAAAGTAGAAAGCATAGGTGAGCCCCGCACAGTCAATCTTAAGGCGGGAGGGACAAATACTGTAGCTGATGCAAGAATTTCAGACGAAACTGGGAGCATCAAGCTTTCATTATGGGGCGATGACATAAACAAGATCCAGCCCGGCGACACAGTTTCGATAGAGAATGGATATATCAACACATTCAAGGACGAAGATAGCATCAATGTTGGAAAGTTCGGTAGCCTAAAAAAGATCTAGCTGATATAACCAGTGTCGCGGGGTTTTTGAGGGGGCTGCTGACCTTCAAATTGCCTGCCGCCTTTTGCTGCAAGCATCTGTTGCTCTATGGTCTGAATCAACATTTCAGTGTCTTTTGCACGTTTGTCCAAGTTTGCCATGTCTACTTTGACATTGACTATTTGAAGAAGGGTTTCAAGCACTGCTTTGGACGCCTTGCCATCTACCACGTAGCCTGATGTCTCTCCAAGCAGACATACTCCTTTCATGTTGCGCAACTTTGCTATGCCGATTACAAGACCATTCATTCCTGTGATACTTCCGCTATCCATCATCGATATATTATTTGATGAAAGAATTTTGACTGTTTCTGAGTCTGTAGCCGTACCAAAGATCTTGGGCTTGTCTACAAAGACACCCGTAATGTATGCTGCAAGTGTGAATACTTGTTGTGTGCCAAACCGCTCCGCTAAACTAAGTACTTCTTCTGCTAGAGAGTATTCAGAGTCGGGGTTAGCTGGCTGCGAGTCGCCTGTTAGCAATAACAGGTCAGATTCCTGACCATGCCACCAAAAGATACTGTTCTTCATCAGGTCAGCTGTGCCGTCAGGCTTTATCATAATCTGTGGCGGGAAGGAGCTGGAGTAAATGTCAACTAGATGATTTGCAGGCAGCTCTTGTATGAGATGATCAACTGCGAGCTTGCCAACATAGCCGCTGCCAGGAAATCCGCATATAAGATGTGGTGCATTGAGCTTTGGCTGGTCAGCGGTAGAATAAACCAGCTTGATATTTTGCATAAAACTTGCAAGCTCGTTGATGCGCTTTAAAGGTTTGCACAATAATACCACGAGATAAGAAAATGCAAGTCATTAGGCCTTGATGTGTATAGTGTTTTTGCTTCTCCAATATATAAAATAATGAAGAGCATTTACTTCCTCGATCCGTTGAAGTCCTATTGTGCTTAGAACTTGTATTGAACTAGTACTAAACCACATATATTTTCTAATTGAATAGAGCAGTGAGGTAAGCAAAATAAAACTTCTATTACTTGCTTTTTTATCTCTTTATTCTCGCACCGATGAAGGCATTGTACTTGTTTACTGTAATTATGGTTGTTCTTCTTCTTCCTCTTCACCCTCAGTTGTCGTTGCATTTTCTTGTCTTGTCAGGGTAGGAGGAATTGGCGTTGTTATTACTGCTGTCGCATTGGAGTCAGTAGCATTTGTAGTAGTAGTATTAGCTGTTGTAATATTAGAGGCAGATACTTCTCCTTCCTCACCAGCCACTTCTTCATCCCCTGCTACTGTAACTACGCCCCACATCCCGGGATGAAATGCACAGAAGTATTCATAGGTGCCAGGCTCTTCAAAAGTTACCGTAAAGCTATCTAGGATTGGGTATGGGAGTAGTAGGGATTCTTCCTCAGGTACTGCTGTCGCATTGGAGTCAGTAGCATTTGTAGTAGTAGTAGCTGTTGTAATATTAGAGGCAGATAATTGTTCTCCTTCCTCTTCTAATGCTTGAAAACCACTGACATCTAGTATTATGCCCGAGCTGACTATTGTCTCAGTTCCATTCATTGTATAATTGGCTGATAGGTTTAGTGGCTCAAACAATCCTTGCTGCATTGCCTCCTCTGTTAGCTGTTGCAGTTCTTCTACATCAAGCAGATACTTTGTATTATTCTCTCTGTCAGCAACAGTTGGATAGAATGCAGCCTTATTTAAGGCGATTATAGCTTCTCTACCATCGGGCTGCTCTATAGTTATGGAGTCTCCAAAATTGAATGGAGGTACAAGTTCCAGTTGATCTGGAACAGATCCTTCAGAAAGTACGAACGGCAACTCCAAACTAGAAATTATTGATCCATTGCTTAAGTCAAATATTACGTTGTGTGCCTCTGTGGAATTTTGCGGTGCATAAAATGTAACACTTTCTCCTCTTTGAATCTCTACTGATGAGGGTAAGAATTGATTGACCGATACAGTGATGTTGCCTCCTCCTACTGCAACTCTTTCTTCTTCTTCTATCGTGTTATCAATTGATGCTATTACTTGATTAGGTGTAATAATTAATGCAGAACTAGCCACACCAGCTGCCATAAGAATTGCTGCAGTGACTACAACAGAGCGTACATAAAACGTTCGGGTATACGTACCCCTCTCCTTATTCCTAGCCATTGACATTTGTGGGGAGTAATAAGGGCATTTTAAGGATTGTTATGACCGATCGTCTCACGACTAAATCTTTCGATCTAATTTATGACCCACTTAACATGATAGCCTGTATATATATTGTCAAAAGATTCTAAGTCTCTTCTCTGGGTCGCCTTTCAAACATCTTCTCAGCAAAAGAGAAAAAATTATCCCTCGCTGTCGGACGAGAGAAGCATAGCAAATAAGAATCTAAAAATTTAGAAGGATGATGCTTTATGTTATTATTTTATCCAGTTTGCCTTTTTTCTTTGCTATCTTTACTTCGCGTGCTATTCTTCTTCCCATGCTCATGGGCTCGTCATATAACAGTCCAGAGTAGGGTGAACCGTCAAGGTAGAGGTTCGTTCCTGCCACGATCCTTGCAGAAAATTCAAAGGTTGTGAATTTACCTTCACTGTCATATACTCCTTCAAGGCAGAAGGGGCCTGGCATCCCGGGTGGCACCAGGTGTTCTGCAGCACGCACAAAGTTTTCGCCTATCTTATATACTTCCTCAAGCAAAGATTCGCGCAGAACAAGTGGTATGTTTCCGATGACAGTATATGAGGGCTCAATGCTGCCTGCACCAAGTTGCTGCTTTGCAGGGATCCTGCCTATGCCGTCAATATCTGATTCATATCGTCTATCTATTCCCAGAAGCTCAACTTCTTCAGTAATTGGGGAATAGAAATACTGCAAATAGACTGGCACACCTCTAATGAATTCCTGAATGTACAGATCGCTTTCTCCTCTGATTATCTGTTGATCAATAAGCCGTCTTGCACCGTCTTCAAAGCTCTCGCGGTTCCATGCAAGGTAATAGCCCCGCCCACCAGCGGCCCCATGTAACTTCACAATGCATAATCCATCGATATCATTTTTAGATCTGATTGCCTGAGGAATCTTCAGACCTGCCTCTTTCATCATCTTTTCTTTGAGATCTCTGTCAGCCTCCCATCGCAATATCCACTTGTTGCCAAAGATGGGTATGTCTATTTTCTCTATTTGCTCACTTTTCATCTGAGATATCAAGGTGCCATGAGGAATCAGCACACAGCCTGCTTGCTTGAGCCGTTTGTGAAACATATCGTCAAGGATCTCTGCAAAACTGTCAACCTCTACAATTTCATCAATAAACCCAAATCTTGAGTATAGCCCCAATCGACGTTTCTCGCATAGAAGCAATGTCCTAAATCCTTCGTCTTTTGCACCCCTGAGAACTTGTAATGAACAATGAGAGCCCAGCGTAGCAATCGTAAGTTTATTGCCAGTAGCAACCTTTTTTCTAGCCAATAGCGTCTGTTACTACAAGAGATTAAAATTTCTTCTCAATAGCATTTATAGCTGAAGCTAGGACTACTTACATATTGTTTCATTGAATGACAACAGACTAGCTCACACTGCAGAGCACGCATTCATCGGATCGCTACAGAAATTACTCGGCCAGACCCTGAAGGTCAGAAAAGTGGAGCACAAAGAATCGGGCTATAACAATACGGCCTTCATTGAGGTTCCGCAGCTTGATCTTGATATTGTGATTAAGGCAGAAACAGAAGTTAATTCACTTATCGCCAGAGGCCGCAGAGTAATGACATACATATTTTCCTCCCTGGAGGAAGCAAAGCGCGAGATTCCTAACTTGCGTGCAAACGAGGAAAGAATATCAGCAACAGCTTCTTCTGAGGTCAAAGTTGTAGAGATCGAAAATCATGATATATCGGCTTGCTCAATGGCCCATGCCAACAATCTGCAAGAATGTGATTTTTTTCTAGTCACGCGCGTATCAAAAAGTGGGAAGGAATATGAAGTTGACTTTGTTGTTAGCCGTCAAGCCAAGGATACAGCTACAGCTTTGTCGTCCAAGCTATTAAGGGTCTGTAATGAGCTTCGAGCCAACGTTAACACTGTTGAAAATACTGCACAAAAGCTCAGATTGGAAAATGAAATTAATACTAGAAAATTAAAAGCGCTTAGTAGAGAAAAGCTATCTAATATACAGCCAATCAGAAGTGGTAGTGTAACACTCCTAAAAGAGATATTTGAGAACCTGTCAGACGATCAACTCCAAGAATTTGCAGGGGAAATAATTTTAAATCCAGGCACTCTAGTCCTTCTTGCAAACATCTCCAACGAGAGAGCAAACATAGTTTTTGCTCGCAATGAAAAAATTGAAGGAGTCGACTTGAACAAAATGTTTAAGCAATTTGCGGGCACAGATGGCCGTGGAGGAGGAAAACCTCACTTTGTAACCGGCATTGTCAAAAAACAAGCCGTCAGCAAAGTGCTCGACAGCATCTCAAGAGAAGTTTTAGGTTAGTCCCAATTTCGTGCTGTTAGCCGCTCTTCTACCACCATAGTATATTGATGCAAATGCTGGTAAGGTTAAATTAACCTCTTCAATATACCCCGCGTAATTGGACGAATTGCTGCAGGAAGAGGATCTTAGAAATTGGCGAAGAACTCACTATTCCAAAGAGATAAGCCTCTCTATGAGAATAGACGACGAAGTCGTTACCATGGGTTGGGTCGCCAGCATAAGAGATCACGGTAACATCCAGTTTATTATATTGCGGGATATGTATGGGGAAATCCAGATCACTGTAAAGAGGAGTGAATGCAGTGATTCGCTTTTCCAACTGGCCAAAGAGGTCAAGGAGCACAGCTCTATAGGAGTACGCGGTAAGGCGAGGCCTCAGGAAAAGGCTCCAAATGGCGCTGAAATAGTCCCAACTGAGATTAGGATATTTTCAATAGCAAGAAAGGCTGCACCTTTTCTTGTTCAGAGTAGGACCTCAACTGTAGGCATTGATACCCGACTTGATCTCCGAGCAGTCGATCTGCGGCGCACTTACCTTGGATCGATATTTCGTATTCGTCAAACCGTGTTAAATTCTGTCAGAGCATTTCTCTCAGCAGAGAAATTCATTGAAGTAAACACACCTAAAATGATAGCCACCGCAACTGAAGGCGGGGCAGCACTTTTTCCGATATTCTATTATGACAGAGAAGCATTCCTTGCGCAGAGCCCTCAGCTATACAAAGAACAGTTAACAATGGCATTTGAAAGTGTATTTGAGATAGGGCCAATTTTTCGTGCAGAACCTTCTCGCACCAACAGACATTTATCCGAGGCAATTTCAATCGATGTCGAGCGTGCGTTTGTTGATTATAATGACATTATGTCCCTGCTCGAGAGGATGATATTAAAGATATTGGATGCACTCAAAGAAAAGAATCAAGATGATCTGAAGTATCTACAACTTCAGTTACCGTCCACGGGTATGCCGTTTTCGAAATACAGTTATTCTGACATCATTGATAAATTGCAGGAGACAGGCGAGCGCATACAGTGGGGAGATGACATTTCCCCACAGATTATGAAGAGCCTAAAACACGAGTACCTAGACGACTTTTACTTCATAGTAGACTGGCCAACTTCGACCAAGCCATTTTATATCAAGCCAAGCACCGAGGACAGCAGGATATGCGAGTCATTTGATCTAATGTATGGAGTACTTGAAGTTTCTTCAGGCAGTACCAGAATAAATCATAAAGATCAGCTTATAGAGCGAATGTCAAAGCAGGGTTTAAAGCCTGAAGCGTTTGATTATCATCTGCGAGTATTTGATTATGGGGTTCCACCACACGCTGGCTTTGGCCTTGGTCTTGAGCGGCTTATGATGGCATTAACAAAAGTCGAAAATATCCGCGATGTTACACTTTATCCAAGAGACATAGACAGGCTGGCGCCATGACAGTAATATGGTAGTTACAATAGAAGAAGTAAAGCATCTTGGATGGCTTGCAAAGCTCGAGATGTCAGACGCAGAGCTACAGCGCTATACGACACAAATAGAAGATATAGTCAATTACTTGAACAAGCTGGATACGATGCCCCTTGAACAGGTCGAACCGATAATGCTGAAAAAGAAGTTTTCAGAACTTCGGAAAGATACTCCTGAGACCTTTGAGGACCGTGTGCTTGGGACATCATACACGAAGGACGGCTTTGTGAAGGGTCCGAGGATGATCTGAATTGTCACTTGATACTCTTCATGTAGAGCAGGTTGTCCAAGGTATCAAAAGTAGAGAATTTTCTGTTGAGGAATATATCTCTCAGATCTTTGAAAGAATTGTTAAAGTAGAACCTAAGATAAACGCCATAGTCAAACTTAACATAGAAGAGGGGATTAATAGAGCGCGCAGGCTCGACTATAAGTTCAGAGAAGGCAAGCAAAGTGGCCCGCTTGCAGGAGTTGCATTTAGTATCAAGGACAATATTTGCACAAAAGGGATGAAAACTACATGTGCCTCAAAGATGCTCGAAAGTTATGTTCCTGCATACGATGCAACAGTGATCAAGCGACTGATGACTGCCGATGCAATCATAATCGGCAAATCAAACCTCGATGAGTTTGCAATGGGTTCTACTACAGAGTTTAGCCGATATGGCCCCACTAGAAACCCGTGGGATATCAGTAGGGTATCTGGTGGCTCGTCAGGCGGAAGCGCAGCAAGTGTGGCTGCCCTTGAATGCACTGCATCGCTTGGCTCAGACACAGGAGGCTCCGTTAGATGTCCTGCCAGTTTTTGCTCCGCAGTTGGGCTCAAACCTACATATGGCCTTGTGAGCAGGTTTGGGCTTGTATCGTATGCAAACAGTCTGGAGCAAATAGGACCGGTTGGCAGGACTGTATCGGATGTAGTTTCCGTTCTAAATGTAATAGCAGGGTCCGATGAAAACGATCACACTACTACGACCAATGACAGCAAACCCACATATTTGTTAAAAGAAAGAAATGGGGTACGCGTAGGTCTTGTCACGGAGTTCATTAAAGGTGCAGATTCAGCAGTATCCAAGGTGATCTACAAAGCTGTAGACACACTAGAGAAACAGGATTGCAACTGCGAAGAAGTATCCCTTCCCTCTGTGCAGTATGCCCTTGCCTCCTACTATACAATTGCAACTGCAGAAGCAAGTAGCAATCTAGCACGTTACGATAACATCCGCTACGGATTTGATATGAACCCTGAAGGCTATGAATGGAACAGCTATTTTGCTAGGGCACGCAGCAACTTCGGCGAAGAGGCAAAGAGGAGGATAATTGTTGGATCGTATGTGCTTTCTTCTGGATATTATGGCAAGTATTATATGAAAGCGCACCAAGCGCGCTCACTTCTAAAGCACGAGATGGAGAATCTTTTTCAAAGATATGATGTCTTAATAGGGCCTACCATGCCTATACTTCCGTTCAAAATCGGTGAAAGAATCGATGATCCACTCAAGATGTATCTTGTTGATATTGACACAGTTGTAGCAAACCTCACTGGCATGCCTGCAGTATCGATTCCTGCAGGATTTGCTGAGGGTTTGCCTGTAGGCTTGCAGATAATTGCAGACCAATTTGCCGAACAAACTTTGCTTGATGTAGCATATTCATTTGAGCAGGCTGCAAAAGTGCAAAGGAGCCCTGATCTGTAATGACTACTATTGCTACTAAGATAGGACTTGAAATTCATTGTCAACTCACAGGTGCCAGGAGCAAACTATTCTGCAGATGTAGTTCGGACTACAGAGGAAAGACTCCAAACACAAATATCTGCCCCATATGTACAGGGCTACCGGGAACATTACCGCTTTTGAATAAGAAGACTGTTGAGTTTGCTGCTATGATCAGTCTTGCTCTTGGTTGCAAACTCCCAGATGAAATTGCATTCTATCGAAAAAACTATTTTTACCCTGATTTGCCCAAAAACTTCCAACTTACACAATATAACGCATACAATATAACGAGCATTGGAGTAAACGGCAAGCTAGAGTACATTAATAGCAAGGATGCAAGAATAAGACGCGTACAGCTGGAAGAAGACCCCGGCAGACTTGTTTATGCAAGTGGCAATATGGATACCAGCGTTTATGTCTTGATTGATTACAATAGAGCAGGGGTGCCACTTGTGGAGATAGTGACAGAGCCGGACTTCATTGACCCAAAGGAGGTGCGTATGTTCCTTGACAAAATAACTTCTATAATAGAGCATCTTGGGGTATGCGATACAAAGCTTGAGGGATCTGTACGCTGTGATGCCAATGTATCAGTTGACGGTGGCAACAAGGTCGAGATTAAGAACATTAGCTCATTTGCGGATGTAGAAAAGGCATTGCGTTATGAAATCACAAGACAGAGAACAATGGCGTCCCGCGAGATCCAAGTTAGGTCAGAGACTCGTCACTGGGATGATGCAAGAAAAGTGACAAAAGAATCGAGGACAAAAGAAGAAGAACAAGACTACCGTTACTTTCCCGAGCCGGATATTCCAATGGTGGTTCTTGGAAGTGAATTTGTTTCATTTATCAAGCAATCAATGCCAGAGCTTCCAGACAAGCGCAAGGAGCGTTTCATGTCAGATTATGGCCTATCAGATCATATTGCAAAAGTGATTATAGGGAACAAGGAACTTGCTGACTTCTTCGAATCCGCTATTGCGGTGTACTTGTCACCAAAAGAGATAGCCAACTGGATAGTAACTGATCTAATGAGCTTTATAGACGAACGAACCAAAAAGGAAGAAGAGGAAGAAAAGGAACACTCTCTGTTTGCAGGACTCAAAGTGGGACCAGAGCATATAGCCGATCTAGCTAGACTAGTCGATCAAAATATGATAAACAGAGCTACTGCCAAGCAGATCCTTGGTCAGACAGTAAGGACAGGCGAGATGCCTTCTGCATTGGCAAAGAAGATGCAGGCCAACAGAATTGACGATGTCAGTGTACTGACCCAGGCAGTTCAGTCAGTCTTTGATATGGAGCAGGCAGCAGTTCAGGATGCAAGGCGCAATACCAATGTTGCAAACTTCTTGCTTGGCAAAGTAATGAAGATCACAAAAGGTAAGGCAGATCCAAAGATTGTACTAGAGATGATACAGAAAAAGTTGAAAGATGACTAGCTACACGCCACGAAATCTGTCATCTTATCCCTCTTCTTCTTCATCTCCCTCATCGCCGCTTGGTTCTTCATCTCCCTCATCGCCGCTTGGTTCATTTGGTTCTGTGTTAGGACTGGCGTTGCCTTGACCCACTTCAGTGGCGCTAGTGTCAACAACGGGGCAACCTGGAACTACAAGCTTGTTTATCTCCTGTTGTAGCTGATTGCTGCCTCCTTCACTTTCGCTAAACATATTTTGAACTATATTTCCAATCACCATATTCAATCTCCTTGCATCCTCAGTATCAAAGCAATTGTCTTGATCTACAATATCTGCAAACCTTTGTAGGATAATGGTACGTGAATCTAGAGTAGCATTGGCACTTGTTGAATCAACTTCTAGATACGCTGTAATGGTATTGTCGTCTTGTTCAAGAGTGATGGATCTTGTTCTGTCGACAGCTCCATTATCCCACCGGTCAAACTCCATGTTGCCAAGAACAGGTACTGTGACAGTGTATGTAGATCCCGCAGTTCCAACAAATGTCAAGGGAGCATGACCTTCCATCAGAGTAGTTCCGTTGGTTGCTTCAATGACAATATATACTCCTGTTATTGTATCGCCCGATAGATCAGCCGCTCTAACGATCAGTTCCGCAGCACCTTCTGCTGTTTGCGACAGTGTATCGGCAATAGGAGCAACTCGGAATAATGCGCCTTCTTCAGAGGATAGAATGTACAGATAGCCATCAGGGCCTGTCTTGATGTCCGTTATACCTCCAAAGCCCGTACCAAAGATAACATCCTCAGCTTCTTCAGGAGTATTTGCTACGGTATCATCGAGCATACCTTCAAGAGCAAGTGCAGACCTGTTTTCAGTTAGCTCAAAGCGGTAGATTGTACCATTGCTAGCGTCACCTACAAACATATCGTTCTCATATTCTTCTCCAAGTGCACTTGAGATAAGAAATTCAAGTGCAGTAGGATCAACCGGCTCTGTCCATGTAAACTCAGGGTTACTGTAGTGACTCTCTCCGTTAAACATCACAAGGCCTGTCAGGTTATAGTCTTGTGGCACCATTCCCTGTACGATTTTCCACCCACTGTTAAAGCCTGCATCAACCAAGTTTATCTCATCCACAAACGGTGCACCGTTCTCAGTATCCCATAGTAGACCGGTCATGGGATCAAAGTCCATACCATCACCACTGCGCATACCATATGCAAAGTAGTATTTGCCAAAGGCGCCAGTTCCAATGACGGGCTCAGGATCTTCCCCATTTTTACTGACCCTTAGTATTCCACTTGTCCCATCGGGTTCAGACCCATTCTCGAAATTTTGGACCATTGTAGTATGACCTCCGACATCGCCGATAATGACATAGACATTGTTGTCTGGACCAATAACAACGGATCCGCCATTATAACGTGGTCCAGGGAGGGCGGGCAGGTCAAGCAAGAGCAGAGGATTTACAAGCTGGCCTCCCTGCAGCTCATATCGGTAGAGACGGTTGCCTGCTGGTGACGCTCCCTGTATATCATCACCATCAACCCCTCCACCAGATTCAGTGAAATACAAAAAGACGTAGGTAGTTGACTCGTTTTCTCTTGAAACAGCAGCGCCTAGCAATCCTCTTTCACCATCATTTGCAACTGCTACATCAAGAAGTGGCTCTGGCTGAAGCATACCGTTTTCAATCGCCCTCACTCTGCCGTTATCTTTTTCAAGCACCAGTATGGTGTCTTCATCTAAGAAAACCATAGTAGTTGGAGATATCAATCCACCCGTAACTTGCTCAACTGTAAGACTGTTGTCATTTACGGAAGGTCCTGCCCCTGTAATCCCAGCGTCTTGGGCAACTGCA
>JBQGBZ010000112.1:0-7706 GCA_052038215.1 Nitrososphaera sp. | reverse complement strand
AACATTACTATTCAGCATTTGTAACGATAGTTATTAAGTATTTATCACCATTTTCTACCTGCGATCTGTCTTGTGTGATAGTAAAGATACTGCTGAGCATACCCTGCATACCTTCCAAAATATTTTCTTGCGCCATCTGACAGCTGCTGATACTGATGAGGGGAAATCTTGTCGTGGAATTTACTTTTGTGAAGCCAACCATAATGACTAGAAAGCGTTCTTGCGATCCAGACATCGATTGGAAACGCATCAAGCTTTTCAAGTGAAAACAAAAGAACACAGTCGGCAATCTTGTTCCCGATTCCGTAAACTTGCAATAACTCTTTTTTTGATTCGTAATATCTAGCTTTTTTTAAGAAATCAAAGTCAAGTCGTCCACTTGCGATCTCATCAGCCAAAGCCTTTACCGCCTTTATTCTATATCCAAGGCCGCAGCTCCGTAGCTCATCTAGACTTGCCTTGTTGATATCTGCGGCTGAAGGGAATGTAAAGAAGTCTATTCCATCAACTCTTTTGCGTCTACCAAATTTTCTTGTCATATTATAGAGCATCCTTCGAATCATGGGTATGTTGGTATTGCTTGCACACACAAACGAGAACAGACATTGGTGAGGCTCCTGTCTTATAAGACGGAGGCCGGGATATGCCTTGATTAGTCTGCATACAAGTGGGTCGTGTGATAATTCCTTAAAGATCTCTTTGATGTTATCGTCCAGCCTGAATATTTTTTGGTCGCATGACTTGTCTTCTGGAAAGGAAAAAAATTCAATACCTTTATCTGAGTGTGTGAACTTGATAACTCGGTCGCCATGTATGCCATACCATGAACCCTTATGTTTTTCCCAAAGAAAGACCTGTCCACTGTTTACGCTGATGATAGGATCAAGGGTAGAAAAAAGGCCTGCACCTGATATGTCTGCCCCAGCGTTATTATTGAACTTTTTCAAGTATTACTAAATTCTAATGTCGCCTGAAACTGCTCACAGTATGATTCGTTCTGTTACGATGCTGAGTCTCCTTCTAGTTTTCTAATCATCTGCAGAAGCAATTTTGTTTTAAATATATGCGAGTAGACTAGGTAACATTAAATAAATGATATTTGTGTTTGCTAATGCGCATGAGTTCTAGCGATTCGACAGATCCTATGGAAGCTTTTAAAAAGGCAATCTCAAAAGGAAGCGAGGCACAGAAGGACTTCATCCGACAGTTTTCTAATATTCAGCAAGATGCTATGCAGAACTACTTTGCGGTTCTTCAGAGCCTGACATTCAATAATGCAATGTTCAAGACTACCGTGCAGAGCGGCGGCAGAATTTCTATTCCCGAAGCGGAAAGACAAGCACTCAACATAGAAGATGGAGATCTTGTTCAGGTGATTGTGGTACCTATAGAGCGTCGACGCAAAGGATCCATGCAGAAGGAAACCTAACTATTGCACTCTATCTATGAGGAACTTTAAGACGATTTTGTTAAACATTGTAGGTTTTTCAACATATGGGGTATGACCACAGTTCTTTATCACTACAAGCTCTCTTTTGGGAATTTCATCGTATTCTTTGGCATACTGCAACGGTATCATCTTATCGTGTTCTCCCCACACAAGAAGGGTTGGAGCAATTATGTTGAAAAGTCTGCCATTCATCTTGGGTGCATATCTTATACCTAGCACAGTGGACATGAATGCATACTTTGAATTAGTAAGTCTCATTCTGTTCACGAAGTCCATCACTATCTCTTCGCTGACGGCATCTGGTTCGTAGGCCATTTCCCTGAATGCCCCATAGACATGCTCGTATACGGGGTACAGTGCAGCCATGATGTATCTATCAAGGGTTGGAGTCGATGTCTTCATCATACCTGCAGGCGACACCAGTACTAATTTTTCGACCATGCTGTTGAACCTGATGGCAAATTCGGTGGCAACATGTCCTCCAAATGATGAGCCGATGACACTTGCTTTGGATATGCTGAGATTGTCAAGGAATACTTTGAGAAATTCAACGAAGAAATCCATTGTGTACTCCACAGCAGGTTTGTCGCTGTAACCAAAACCAATAATATCCGGAATTATTAGGTGAAAGTACTTTGAAAGAGCAGGAATTACACGAGACCATCTTTCCGCAGAAGCGCCAATTCCATGCAAAAGGACCAGGGTCTTAGCGTTAGGTGCCCCATAGTCGAGATACCTTATGGTATAACCATTAACAATGGTGAACTTTTGTGGCGTCGACTGCTCGCCCAATCAGTTCCATATATGAAAACTCATGTAATATATCTATGCAGTTATCAGGCGGTATTACACAATCTCTAATTTAGTGAATACTTGTTATATTGATGATTAGGAATTTTCCTCCTCGTTTATTCTACTGTTCTGCTCAATCACAAAACTTTTAAAATTAATTCCTATTTAGCCTGCTGACGATAGCCATCATGAGAGAGAATTTTCTAAGAACTTCTCTTATTACCATACATGTGTGCTTCTATGTATTGCTCAACATTAGTCTTTGAGCCTAGGTGTGTAGCTCTTACGATGAAAACTTATATTTTTTAAGCTAACGGCTCAATTTGTATCAGCCTGTTGGAGGTTGTTCTTCGGGTTTAATCTCTTCTGCTTCTGAGCTGGAGTAGTCCTGTAGTTCTGGCTTCTCTTCTTCTCTTACTGTAGGGCCAACAATATCCTGTGATTGATCAGCTGATGGCTGTTGCTCTACCTGCTGTTGCTCTTTGCCATCAATGGTTTCAGCTGTTGCAAATCTATCTCCTACGTGTGTTACTCTCACTTTGGTCTTCTGTCCAACTCTTCCACCTTTTACAAAAATAATAAATCCTTGAACTCTGGCAACCCCATCGCCTTTTCTACTAATCTCTGTGACTTGAACATCGTATTCCTTGCCACTCTCAACCGGCTTTGGACCACCGAAGCGGCTTCCTCCAAATCGTCCTCGTCTGTACGACATTCACTTTCGTAGTGGACGGCATGACAATTAAATAGAGGTGATGTAATCATCGTTGAAATTGTTATAGGTTCTTTCTTTATCAATAGTTTCTATTACTAAAATCTTCTTACACTACCTCCTTATCATATCTCTCATTATAAGCCTAAAACATGCATATTTCTCTATAAGGTCTTTTATATATACATCAGCCGTCGCTATTCCTAGATCAATTTCGTCAGTTGCAGTTTTATTGCAATCTGGTATGATAGAGACTATAATTATCTATACTCAGTAAGGTTATGAGAGAGTCATGTAGTACATTCATAAGCGCTAGTTAAATTCTCGTTGTAGCAGTAAATATAGACCACCATTAAATTGGCTACAAACTCAACCGACGAACCTTCCCCTTTCTGGCAAACCGAAGATAGACAGAAATACCATCATCTAGAATACGATGATAAGACTATTGAAGGTTTGATGCATTATTTCAAATTTCAAACATACTCTGAACTACGATGGTTCTTGCGATGTATAAGAAAAAACTAACTACGACGTCAAGCTAGTACGTCGTGATTAATTCTATTTCCTTTTATATATTTCAGTAATGCATCAGAGTCATGTTCAACCTTAAAATACTGCTTCATGTTTTCAATTGTCTTGTCGTCATACACATGATGTTTGTTTTTATTAATCTCTTGCTTTTCTCCAAAAATCTCTGATGTCATGTTAGAAGTTAGTATTTATCATAAATAAAGGGTTTCGTAAGTTAACTTAAAATTATTTAGTAAACAAGATTGTAGTGTACATATTTTCACGTCTATTTCAAATGCGCAAAGAATAGTCTCTGTTAGCATTTCGTGGTTGTAGTCTAAGATATCGTATCATACTATACAAAAGAGTATATTCTAGAATCTGTCAAAAATTCTGCTTAATAGCGCACGCCAAATGTTTGAATTATTTGATGCATCTGATTACTTTGCTATTCAATTCGCATTTTTTAATACGCTCTAAGCAGAATATGGGCGTCCCTATGCGTCTGTAGAAGATTCTGTTCTATGGAAGAAACCTGTATGATTATGGACAGAAATACATCTATAACATATAATAACGATATCTTCTAACGTTTAACAAAAATTGCTAGCTGATCTGAGATCAGCTAGCAATGATGCGATCAACGTGAGTCTGTGAGCTTTGAGGCTCACGTAACCGCTTAAAAATAAAGCTTCTTAATCTTAAGCTTTTAAAGTGATTTTTCCGTATATTACGTATAGAGGCGCGTTCTTGATGCAACGACTACAATCATCTGTTTATATGGTTTAATCGTCAATCAGTTGACGTGTCTAGACGAGAGGAACGTGAAAGGACAGAATTCTTGCAAAGACAACAGCTGGATGCAATCAATAGATCAATTGATGAGACAAAAGACAACATTTGCAGGGCAATAGAGGAAGTAAGGAGGTAGAACTCCCTGATACTCTCAAACGGTTACTGATTTCCAGAACGAGACAGCCAAAGCAACTCGAGAGATTGCAGATAACTTTTTGGATTCACAAAAAGAGGTAATCAATTCTATGCAGTCTGCATGGACTCCGTTTGCAGATAGAACTAGCAGTAGCACTGGCACTATTAGCAGCTGTAACAACAATTATTGGAAGATGGGTATATGATCCAACCTTGGTGGTGGATGGAATGTCGTCTAGAGATAGGGCAGACATTTATGCAAGGGGTATAAGTGCAATGACTAACTCGGTAGCAGCAGGTACTCGCATGGCTACTAACAAACATGTTACTTGCAGGAATTGAAGCAGGTAGAGCAACTACGAATTATGCAAGACAGAATTCTAAAGAAATCGCAAGATTAACTTCAAATACTGCAAGGGTCTTTGGGCAGAATACAAAAGATACAGTTGGTAGGATGCAAGAGAGCAGATATGGCTATATCCCAACGGGAGCAGCGTCTACTACGAGCAAAACTACGGGGACGACTGAAGACAAAGAAACAGATGCTTCCAGAAGAAAATAAGCACAAAAGAAAAACGTATCAAGAAGCTAGCCCATTATTTTTCATATTTATAAATTCAAGTTAAATTAAACAAAATGAAAATACTTCGCTATATTTGTTCAACGTCAAAAATCACCCTTTTTTTACTTACGCATTGATATTTCGCGACCTTTATACAGCCTTCTGACGCCACATTTCTGACTCCCTGAGCCTATCTTGGCGGTGTCTGATCTTAAATAGTTTCAGCAAGCCATTGCCTTATGCTTCAGACCCTCCCATGAAGGACATCATCGATAGCATAGAAAGAAGCTTTATTCCAATGAAGTTGAGATCTTCTACCAGTATCTTGCTTTTATCTTTTCAATGGCATACTCGTGCTCTCTACCCTTTTTCCTTGCGAATTTCTCCATTGCAGAGAGTGGTACGCCACCGAGAGTTGCAGCCATTTGCGTGAAGAACCAGTCCTTTATTGGGTTGTTTTGCCCTACTTTGCCCATGAACTTTTTGATGCCGTACTTGAAGTTATGCTGCCACGTCTTGTACATGACGCCCAACTTTCCTGGGTCCATCGTATTACCTATATCAAAAAAGTCTGATTTCTCAAGGAGCCCGATAGGTACAAAGGTAAGTGGTGTCGTAGTGAACTTGCTATCTGGCTGCTCAGTCTCGATCTCATGTATGAGCTGAATTGTCTCCCAGCTGTCCTCCTGTGTCTCGTTGTTGTCAAGACCCATGATGAGCGTGAACGCGGGAACCCAGTAGTTCTCGTTGAGTGTCTTAATGGCGGTCTTGACTACCCAGTGCCACTCTTCTGGCTTGTATGGGGCCAGCTTGCGATCTGCATACTTGCCGATTAGCCTTATGCTGCCAGTTTCAAAGCCACATTGGATGCCAATGTGGTTGTCGGGGCTGGCTCTAATTATCTTTGATATGTTCGGGATGAGTCTCTCATCTGCTATTGCGCCGGCAAGCGTCCCATGTGTCGGGTTTGTATGCTCTATGCCAGTTGCCATGATACCTTTGAACAGTTCTTCCAAGGCCTCTCTATTTGGCTGCATATTCTTTGTTGTCCTCGGGTTAAGACCATAGACAAAAATGTCGTCGCTATGGACCCATGCATTCTTTAACCCTCCATATTTCATGTTCACTTCTATTTCCTTTTGCACTTTTTCAACCGGATAATATCTAAGTGGCCTCAGGGTTACATCACAGAACTTGCAGCCTCGTCCACAGCCCCGCATAACCTCGACCATGCCATGCATGCTGGGGTTGACGATCGTTGGAATCTCACTGACCGATGGTTCATTCCAATAGTGAATGAACCTGCCGTGGTATGTTCTGTCATTTCTAGCATACTCTTTAATTTCAACTTTGAATTGGCTCTTCTTGAAGGGATTGGCAGTATCGCACTCACCTGCAATAATCGCATCGAAGAATTTGCCTCCCGCTCCATCAATTTCAGGGCCAATACCTCCAAGCTCGCCTTCGACAATGCCATAAAGGCCATACTCCTCTATCTTGGCTGGATCGTAGTTATACTGCCAAGTGCCAGAAGCACCAGCAATCACTTTTGCTTTGCTCCCTGTCCTTGCCTTAGCGGCATTGATTCTCATATGAAGCTCACGGTTGTAAAATTCATCATACGACATTTGTTTACGGCCGTAGGTGAATGTCATAGTCACTGGCCCCATCCCAAGCGGATCCATCTCATACGTTCCGACTACTTCTGTTTCGGGCCCGATGAATTTCTCGATGTGATCGGGGTGGGAAACCACGACATCCTCTGGTTTGTAGCCGTCCCTCAAGAGCGCAGCTTCCACCTTTCTTAGGCCGTAGGGAGCGTAATTGGCGACGCCATTTGTATGGTCAATAGGATTGCAAATAAAATCAAAAAGGACTCTTGGGGTGACCTGATTGCGCATCACATAGTACCAAAATGAATTGTGATCTCTGTTCATGTCCAGTGCTGGCGCACATCCAAAGAATGATGCAAGTGAGATTCCTCTGTAAGGGGACATTAAAGTGCGGTCAGCAGCAAGAACCACTTTAGGATACTTTCCCAACGCTCCAAATCCCTATTCCTTTTAGAGGAAAGTGATTACAGGTGCATTAAAAGGTTTCCAATACTTTGCAATGGTTTGTATTAGTATTCACCGCATGTAGCCGTCGCGCTTTTCTATGAAATCCTGCAATGTTTCACCTCCTAGCTTTCTTTTCAAAACATCGTGTATGTCCCTTACAACACCAAAGCCATAGTATGTAAGAGCTGTATAGAGCGAGAGCAGAGTTGCCCCATTTTGGTATGCTCTCCAAGCATCTTCCCCCGAAAAAATACCACCACAGGCTATTATCGTCATATCCGGAAACGCTCTATGTACATCCTCTACCAGCTTCAACATGTACGGAAAAAGCGGTTTGCCACTCTCACCTGCAACCCCTCTTGTAAAGTTTCGATAAAACTTGGTAGATCTAGTGTCTACCGGCCTTGTATTTCCTAGCGTGACTATGTTTCCGCCATTTTCATAAAATACCTTGATCGATTTGAGCTTGGATTTCCTTTCTTCATCTGACGGCGGTAGCTTGTTATATGGAGATATCTTGGATGCCTTGACCTTTCCTGGGATGTGTGTGTTCATTATGTCGGTTATCTTTTTTGTGAACTCGGGTGTCTGGAGGATTTTATTAAAATCAGTATTTGGCGAAGTCCTATTTTCTTCAAACCCAAAGTCGACAAGGGATGCAGCTCTGACTAGAATTTCTTTGCAGGA
>JBQGBZ010000111.1:0-1466 GCA_052038215.1 Nitrososphaera sp. | reverse complement strand
ATGAATCGAAAACCAAAAACTGTCCATGGTATTAGGAAACCTTTCTGAGGCTAACGTTTTGCCAATATCCTTATCCTTGTCATTGCTCTGCCGAGCAAGATTGAGTTCTTGCATGTTAAATTACAGAAAAACATTGTATTTGACTATCACATAGTCCCGTCTATGCAGACATAGACATCCCGCAATAAAGATTGGATTAAGATTGTTAGACCTTTTTTCTCTTATATGTGAAGATAGTTATGTTTTGGAACACCATATGTGCGTATTTGTCAAAGCGTTATGGTATTAGTTTAAACTTGAGCATTGATAGAAGGCTCATGCATTGACTATATTACTTTTGAATTTTGGAAAAAGTATCTGACACGCTAACTTACGAGAAGCAAAAAGAAAAAAGATTGGTTTACTTATTTGACCCCGCAGCACCTTGCTCGTATTGGTCGCCTGTTTCAGCCGCACCAGCTGTTCCTTTTGCCATTCCTTTGCTTCTTGCTATCTCACGAGCCTCTTCCGGGTTTGTCCCCATCTGGCCTGACTCAGTAATATTTTCTTCCATTTCACGCTTGACAGCCGTCGGCTCATGCTCCTTTATCTTGGCAGGTGTCATGGGTTCTTTTTCGCGATACTCTTTTAGTGGATCGTCTTTTCTCTCGGTTTCAGTCCCTGGAGCGCCTTCCTCGTACTCCCTTTCTTTATCAGACATAGATCTCGTGGCATCAAAGACTATTTACTGATTATGAAACAATGCAAAGGTATATTTTTCATGGCCGGAATAGCAGTTCTGCATTGCCTCTTGAAAGCCTAAGTGAGTATATTGAAGTATTAGAACAGATGGGCCAGCTTAGGCGAGTCAAAACAAAAGTCAGCCCAAACTTGGAAATTGCAGAAATCATGCGCCGGTTGATGTATCTAGGAGATCAGCCTGCAGTACTTTTTGAAAATGTCGAAGGCTCGACTATGCAGGTACTTGGCAACGCCTTTGGCAGCATCAAGAGGCTGGGGGTAGCCCTTGAAACCAATGATTTTTCTGAAATAGGTAGGCGTATCACAGAGCTTACCAAAATGAAGTTGCCCTCGGGTATGCTCAACAAGTTGAAGATGCTTCCCAAGCTTTCAGAGATAGGTGAGTATGGCCCTAAGTACGTAGATCACGGTCCAGTTACTGAAGTTGTTGAAACAGACAGCAACAAGATATCATTCAATTCTTTGCCTGTACTCAAGTCCTTTCCAGGCGACGCTGGACGCTTTATCACATTTGGTATGACTGTAACGAAACATCCTGAGACTGGTATCCGCAACTTGGGAGTCTATCGTATTCAGATAATCGATGACAAACATGCAATAATGCATTGGCAGACTCATACACGCGGCGCTGAGCACTATAAGATAATCAAAGAGCAAAATAAACAGAAGATTGACGTTGCAATAGTTATCGGTGCTGATCCAGCCACTGTATTTAGTGCGGTTGC
>JBQGBZ010000110.1:0-1152 GCA_052038215.1 Nitrososphaera sp. | reverse complement strand
CGTCTGCACCTCTGGTCTCCCAAAGCTCGCGATCCACATCATTTATCTGCGCGTCAAGACCATCCAGGCTGTAAAGAGGATAATAGGAGAGTGCGCTGATATTGTTGCCTTTGTAGAAGTTGTGTCCATCGAAAGAAGAACTGATCTCGAACCTTCCAGAGTTTTTTAGATTTAACATCCCCCAGGATACTAAAGCCACCAGCAATGCAACAACAAATATTAGAAAGACTCGGCTCGATCTTGTCCTCAGGTAGAACAACAGAGGAAAAGCTATGGCAAGTAGAAGCATGCAGCTTTTAGTAAGGAAGAGCATACTACTTGCGACCGCCAAGAGAAGAAATGTTCTGAGCTGGCCTTGATTTCCATCCTGTATTCCTTTCACTGACAAGAGGTATAGGAAAAGCAGAGCTATGAGCCAAGTAGTGTAGCCCTCTTCTACCTCGACCCTAAAACCACTAACAAGGATTTGGGGGAAGCTAAGAAAGAATCCAAAAGCCGCAAGAGGCACGAGATAGTGAATATTACTGAAGCGATCTCGGTTTGCAAGAATTGCTAGGAGTAAGATAAGTCCAAACAAGCCGTTCTTTACAAGATAAGCCAGGCGTAGTTCGTTTTTCAACAGCGCTACTAAGGATAGGAAGAAAGGCACGAGCGGCATTCTGCTACCAGACATACAAAACCCTTCTTCAGAACAATGTACGTAAGAATGCGTGGCGAGAATGTCTTCAGCTCTTTTCCCCATCCCGTATTGCAAGTTAAACAGGCTTCCTTCAGGCCAGTCATCATGCAGGTAAACGCCGACTATGTAACTGCCAGCGAGCACATAACCTGCGAGTACAAGAAACACGAATATAATCTTCATTCGATCTCTATTTGTTGCAGGCCTCATTTGCTTTCAAGTTCCTTCACTACTATCCAGCGAGCCATCGAAACTGGATCCAGTCTCAGGGTCTTTTCGTCTACCAAGAAGAGCTGAAAAACATTTCGGAAGCCCCCTGTTGAATTTTTCCATGATTTACCGAGTCTGGTCATTGTCCCTCGGATCCTGCAAATGAAGCAGATCATGCTTGAGTCGCTTGTAGCGATCTTACTTCTCGAGCAAGTGCCGCACCAGCTTTCGGACTCCCCCATCCCCTTTTCCGGAAATCGCAA
>JBQGBZ010000109.1:0-5409 GCA_052038215.1 Nitrososphaera sp. | reverse complement strand
CAAAAAATTTACATTGGCACACTTGCTGGAATAGATGAAAGGCTCGATGTGGTGCTTGATAATGTTGAAGGACACGGGATCCTGAAAGTGATTGTCAATGGATCATTTGTCAAGGAAGTAAGATTGATGGAAAAACCATTTGACTTCAAGGCGCTTGCTGAGAGACTATCGAGAGTTTTCCCGGGTCTCGTCAAGGTACGAGAAGATGTAGGTGCAATAATCGTCATGGACAAGATAAAGGTAACTCAAGCTGGTATCGAGGAGGGTTCGGGGCTAGCTGCCGGCAGGGTTAAGGCCATCTATGACGAATTCACGAGGGAGACAAAGAAGTAGTTGTGTTCGAGATCTGGCACTCAGATCTGGCAGCTCGCATAGGGAGGCTTCAGACGCCTCATGGCATTGTTGAAACGCCCGCCTTTGTTCCGGTGGTTCACCCAGTAAGACAGGCAGTTACCACACAAATTTTGAAAAAGATGGGTTTTGATCTTGTGATCACAAATGCTTACATCACTCTTCGTCAATACGGGGACGAGGCCAGAAGAAGAGGAATACATGATATCATTAATTACGATGGGGCCGTGATGACTGACTCAGGTGGTTACCAGGTGCTTGAATATGGCTCTGTCGAAGTTGAGCCGGTGGAGATCGCCCAATTTGAAAGCGACATCAAAAGTGATATACCTATCCCCCTTGATAAACCCACAGGCTATGGTCTTGAGCATGAGAAGGCAAAACAATATGTCGCAACTACGTTAAAAAATGCACTAGAGAGCCTGCGAGTAATAGGTAATACCGATGCGATATGGGTTGCGCCCATTCAGGGAGCAGAGCACTTTGATCTTGTTGAGCAGTCTGCAAGGGAACTTGACACAATGGGTTTTAAGATGATGGCTCTTGGCAGTCCCGTTGAATTGATGGAAGCATACGAGTTTGCCCTACTTGCCCGCATGATAATAGCTGCAAAAAGAATAATTCCAGCAAAACCAGTTCACCTATTTGGAGCCGGTCATCCACTCACTATACCACTTGCAATTGCACTTGGATGCGATACTTTCGATTCTGCATCTTATATGCTGTATGCGAAGGATAATAGATACATGACCCAAAACGGAACAGTTCGGCTTGACGAATTGACTTATCTATCATGCCAATGCTCAGTTTGCTCATCGCACACAGTACAGGAATTACAAAGGATGGAAAAGGACACACGGGTCATTGAAATTGCAATACACAATCTTCATGTTCTTAAGGCTGAGGTGGAAGCTGTCAAGCAAGCAGTACTGGATGGCAGGCTTTGGGAGTATGTTATGCAGAAATCGCGAGCACATCCAAAACTAATGGAAGCAGCTCATATCTTCAAAGATATAGAAATGTTGGAGGACAGCACACCACTCTTCAAAGAAAGGGCTATTTTCTTCTATGATCCAATTGATCAACATAGGCCTGAGGCGAAAAGGTTTAGGAAGACGGTGGCATCCTTCAAATCATCAAAAAGAAAACTAATCCTCTGTCCTGAAAATGAAATCCATCCATTTTATTCTACTAGAACTTACAAAGATATAGTAAAGAAATTTCCTGATGCGCAAGTCTGTAGCTATAGCCCCTTCCTTGGTATTATTCCTGCAGAAATATCAGATATCTTTCCAGCATCGCATAATCTCGCCACAAGGTCATGTTACCGACTCGAAGATTATCCAACATTTATGGAATCACTGAAGTCATTTGCAGGCAGGTTTGAGGAAATAGTAGTTATATCTCCTGATGATTTCATGAAACAGGCTGCCAAAGTTGCGAATCTAAATGCCTTGTTTGCAGACTCTATTTCTGCACTATGACATATGCAGATGCTATCCTGCTTCAGGAAAATACTGCAAAAAAGGTACTATCGTCCATGGATGACTTTGGAGATATACGCCGTGTTTGCGGAGTAGATATTGCCTACAGCAGTAGCAGCGACGCTGCTTACGGCTCTGCAGTTATTATGGACAGAAATATGCAGCAGCTTGTCGAGTCCATTGATGTGCAGACAGTCGTAAAGCATCCATATGTTCCGGGACTATTGATACTGAGGGAAGCTGAACCTATTTTCTATACGCTCAAGTCATTAAAGAATTCTTATGACCTGCTGCTTGTCGACGGCCACGGACTATTGCACCCAAGGAAATGTGGACTAGCCTGCTTCGTTGGTGTAACACTTAACAAGCCCACTATCGGTGTTGCAAAAAGTCTTTTATGTGGAACTGTGAGACCTGATGGGTTTGTAGAGCTTGGAGGAGAGCTTCTTGGATATGCAGTTAGCAAAAAAATGTATGTCAGTGTTGGGCATAGGATAACTCTGAAAACAGCTATCGCCTTGGTTAAGGAAGTTGGTGTTGAACCCCTAAGGCTTGCAGACATTAATTCAAAAAGAAACCGGAAGAAAAGATCTATAGATTAAATCTTAATGGTGGTGTGATATTCCTCCATTATTATCTTTTAAAGGTGACTGGTTACTGTCAGAAGAGTCACTTTGAAAACTGCTTTAGTGTTCATAACAAAATAACTTTACATTGTATCAGAGAGAGAGAGACATTTTCAATACGTATGGTAGATAGAAACCAAATTAATCACAGGTGATCAGAAAATAAAAATGTAAAAAGGGGGGATATATATACTGCTGGTCGATTCAGACTTAACCTTCTTCCCAGCCTTTGTCGAACACACCGTTCTTGTGCAGAGGAACCGGTTGGCCTGCGGTGTACTCCATTGGCCTCATCCAGAAGATAGCATGTGTTGGGCAAACGCCTACACAAGCGCCGTCTGAAATGCATCTTTCTGGATAAAAGACGAACGCCTTGCCCCTCTTCCACCCTTCGACTGGTTTTACCCTGAGAACGTCTGGGCCGAGTGCAGTGCAAATCTCTACACAGAGTGCACAGCCAATGCACCTTTGCTCATCTACATCCGGAAGTATAGCAATTGGCATCTATAATTCACTTAAACTCAGTATCGTTCGAAAGTATTTAAACACTATGTATGCTGCAAAACACTGTTATAATACGAGAGAAGGGACAGCGGCGCAAGCTGATTGAAGAATAAAACGTAAATGAAAACAAAGAAAAAGTTACGTTACTTGTTCATTCTAAGCACATCTACTTGGCCACTGTGTAGCCAATCCTTCAGTTCATCATGTGTTGGCTTGGCATCGTGTTTGCCGGCCAGATGAAGATGCAGAAGAACATAGTTAACTTGGTTGAGTAAGGGCTTGTTTGCTTCGTCACCTTTGCGAGCTTTTTGCTTCAAGTCAGCCGGAACAGTATTCCACCAGTCATCAAATTTTCTAACCATATCAAGATCCTAAGAACTGAACTTATTAAGGGTTTTCCGTCTTGCAAAACGGTGTTATATTAACAACTCAGAAAATTTCTGCAATCCCATTAGACATATAAGGATTAAGAAAAAAGAGCAAGCTTGTGCCCTTCGCAATCCATGAGTTGCATAATGCGTATAGAGCCTACAGGCAATTTTTGGATTGCAATCCTCCTTCCCATCATGCACGATACATCTTTCCTTTCTTTAGAGGTTCATATTTCGCATACCGCAAGGTAGATGTACTTCGAACTGTAGAGATTGCAAAGACAATTTCTTCTAATCCAAGCTATATCGATATTGGATGTGGATACGGCGACTTTCTAGATAAAGTGCGGCAGCACTTGCCTAATGCAAGAGGAATAGAAAAAGATGGAAGCATTTTTTATGCATTTCAGATTTCAAGGCCTGATTATATTAGCCTGATGCAAGCAGAGGATCTGTCTCAGCCTTTTGATGTGGCGTTTGTCGGCTGGATGGAGCCAGGACAGGACTTTCGTAGATATGTGGCAAGATGTGCCAAATGTGTTATTACAACCTTTGATACGGGAGGCCAGTGCGGCATAAACGGTGCCTGCGAATATGAAGAATTTGGCTTCCAAAGGGTTGCATGGTGGAGAACTCCGTCATGGATAGATGTAAACACAGAGCTCATGAATCGCTATTACGCGCCTTCCTTGGACTCAAGCAAGAAGGAGGAGTTAGCAAAATTGCGCACTGCACACAACTTTTGGCATGTGTATGCAAAGCCAGAATTTACAGCCAAGGTCAAGTCAGGCCTGCAATGGTGGTCGGAAAAAGCAGAAAATCCAATTGGTAGATATGATTTTGAGTCTGTTCTTGATGAGTGTGGCTTTCATTACATGGAGGATCTTCCCGGACTTTCAAATAACAGAAAGCTGTGGGAAGTGAAGTTTGACTAAATGCCCTTTAACGTTGAAGATCTGCGCAAAGCACAGCATGAATTGGCGAAATTTATAGAAAATGCACGGTCACAGTACCATGTACGCTATATCTTTCCTTTTTTTAAAGGGTCATACTTTGCTTACCGCAAGATAGACGTTCTGCGCATCGTTGCTATTGCAAAGGGGATATCGAATAATCCAAAGTACCTCGACGTAGGGTGTGGTTACGGAGATTTTCTAAGGCAGATACGGAAGTTTATTCCAAGCGCTGAAGGGATAGAAAAGGAGGCTGGCATTTTTTATGGTCTTGGCATCGTAAAACCCGATTATATTGGCATTGCTGACGCCCATTGGATAGACAAAAAATTTGACCTTATCTTCGTGGGTTGGATGGAGCCAGGACAGGACTTTCGCGATCCGGTTGCGCGTAGCACTGATGTTATTATTACAACACTTGATCAAGGTATTAGTTTGCAAGCTGAATTTGACGGCCATGGCTTTCAGAGAGTTGCATGGTGGAGAACTCCGTCTTGGATAGATGTAAACACAGAGCTCATGAATCGATACTATACAAAAATGGCACAAAGCACCCTAACCAAGCTTGCAAAGATGCGAGGAGCACACAACCTTTGGTATGTGTATGCTAAGCCACAAAAAATACAAAATGTCAAGGCAGCACTTAACAGACAAGTTGAAAAAGAATCGCATTTCGATCAAGGATATGATTTTGAATCCACACTTGATGAATGCGGATACGGCTTTTTACAAAAGCTGGAAAATCCCACAATGCTAGAACCAATGTGGCAGGTGCAGTGGGATTAGCAAGCTTTAAAGAGTGTATTGCTGAGAGCTCTGTATAGTAATAATAAATTGAAAGTTAAGGTTTTGGGAGCGGCAAAGGAGGTCGGCCGCTCTGCATTTCTAGTCAACTGTGACCATTCTAACATACTGATGGACTATGGCGTCCTGCTCAAGCGTGAGCCCATTTTTCCAATGCACATCAAGCCCAAGGAAGTTGATGCTGTAGTTATCACTCATGCTCATCTGGATCACTCCGGCTTTGTTCCTTCCTTGTACTTGTCAGGCTCAATGGATATTCCAGCACTTGGCACCCTCCCAACTTTTGAGCTCTCTGAATTGCTTATTGAAGACATGA
>JBQGBZ010000108.1:0-5463 GCA_052038215.1 Nitrososphaera sp. | reverse complement strand
GTCTGCTCGCCTCTTAACTACTGCTGCAGCTCCTAATTCTCCAAAAAATACAACTACGGTGGTAACGGCTCAGGACATAGATTCATTCCAAGAGATGTTAAGAGAGTCTCTTGCAATGGATATAACATAGTAGCCGGTTACATTTCCTACAATATTCTTGATTTGAAAATCGTGCCCTTCCTAAAGGTTCTATTCGTCACATTCTCGCTTGGCTATTCGTTTCCATCGCGATTTGGAGATCGAGGACAATCATTGCTTTAAACAATGATTGGCAAAAGATAGAGGTCCGGACATAACCTCGTCTTTTATCTCACTACACTTTTATAACATTTAGAGTGTGCTTTAGCTCGCCCTTGGTAGCTGCACTTAAGGTTTTCGCAGTCGATATTGACGGCACACTTACTGAAAATGGAGGCGGTATGGTGCATCTTGGTGCTCTTGCCAAGCTGCGCTACCTTGAAAAGATGGGTTATAACGTAATCTATGTCACAGGTCGCTCATCCATTGAAGCATATGTTCTTGCAGTTTTTGGTGGCACGACCAGAGTTGCTATTGGGGAGAACGGAGGAGTAATCACAATTGCACCACAGGAGCACAGACTCTTAGCAAGTAAGGAAAAATGTATACAAGGCTACGAAGTTTTGAAGAAGAGCCTCAACGGAGTGAAGATAAAGCCTGTCTTTCCTAGAATGACCGAAGTAGTATTGCTTCGCACTTTTGACCTAAAAGAAGGCCAAAAAATTTTAGACGAATATCATCTACCACTTTATCTGTCAGATAGCAAGTATGCTTTCCACATAAATGAAAAGGGGATTGACAAGGCGTATGGCCTTAAAGAAGCGCTCGCTGTGCTCAAGGTGGAGCCAAACCAGGTTGTCGCAATTGGAGATAGCGAGACTGATGTACCAATGTATGGCATTTGCGGATGCAGTATTGCCCTTGACCATGCAGACGACACTGTTAAGGCCCAAGCTGATCATGTGGTGGCAGGAAGGGAAGGTGCTGGCCTTGTTGAAGCAATAGATTTTGTCGCGTTCAACTACTTAGGAGTAAAAGCATGACTTTTCAGGTGTTAATCAACGAGGTACGTGAACTTGTGTCCTTTGCGCTTACCTCTGCAGGCTATCCTGTAATTGACTTTGACATATCAGAGCCTCTACAACAGGAATTTGGTGACTTATCATGTAACGTAGCGTTCCTCTTAAGCAAGCGTCTAAAAAAACCACCTTCAAAAATAGCAACCGAGCTGGCAGAAGCAATTAGACCACGCATACAAGGTAGCTATATCTTGTCAGTGGATTCTGTTGGTGGCCACATAAACTTAAAAGCAAACTATGCCCTGTTGTCGCCAGCTATAATATCAAATGTTCTATCAAACCCCAAGTATTATGGGTACCCTAACATTGGACAAGGCAGGCACATCGTCATAGAGCATACAAGCGTCAACCCAAATAAGGCCCTGCATGTAGGACACATGCGCAACGTAATAATTGGCGACACTTTATACCGCATAATGAAGGCAACAAATCACAGGACAACGGTCCTCAATTATGTTGACGACTCTGGAGTGCAGATAGCCGATATAATTGTCGGATTCAAGTTTGCAGGTTTTCCACTTGCACCTCCAACAAAAAATCAAAAGTTTGACCAATATTGTGGTGACGAGGTATATGTCAAGATAAACGAAATATATGAAAGAGATCCACAGATTTTTGAGAAGCGAAGACTTATACTCAAAGAGATAGAAGAAGGCAAGTCTGAGATCGCCCATTTTGCTAAGGATATTACATTACGGGTCTTGCGAGAGCAATTAAAAACATGCTGGAGAATGAAAGTGCGATATGATCTGTTGAATTTTGAAACTCATATTGTTGGTTCAAAGCTATGGAGCAAGACCTTCGAGCTGCTAAAAACTAACGGCATTGCCAAGTATGAAGCAGAGGGCAAGAACAAGGATTGCTGGGTCATAGGAGGTGAAGAAGGGGAAGAGGACAAGGTTTTGGTAAGAAGCGACGGTACAGCAACATACATTGCAAAAGACATTCCGTATGCTGCATGGAAGTTAGGGCTTGTTAAAGATCCATTCTACTACTCAAAATATATTGAGCAGTGGGATGGTTCATGGCTTTATGCTACGGACCTTGTAGCAGGAATCAGCAAATCTTTTCCCGATGGTACCTTCAATGGTGGTGAACGAGTGATAACGATAATTGACTCAAGGCAGTCAAGACTTCAGAGGATAATCTCACAGGTGCTTTCAAAAATTGGAGTCGGCGGCGGAAACAAATATGTTCACCTCAGCTACGAGGCAGTAACACTAAGTTCCGACACTGCCAAGGAGTTCGGAATTGATATTGGTGATAGGCAGTTTATGCATATGTCAGGCCGGAAGGGCATTTACATCAATGCCGACTATGTGCTTGATGCTCTCCATGCTAAGGCATATGGGGAAGTAAGAAATAGAAATCCTAATTTTTCTGATCAACAGCTAAACAAGATAGCAGAAGAGATCTCGATATCTGCTATACGTTACAACATGATAAAACAAGACTTTGACAAGATAATCACTTTTGACATCAAAGAGTCATTGAGCCTCGAAGGTGATACTGGACCCTATTTACAGTATGCATATGCTAGGTCACAGCGTATACTTGAAAAGTCGCAACAAGGCATTATCGTAGGAAGAACTAATTCTGCATTTGATCGGCTGACACACCAATCAGAGATTGCTCTTATAAAAGAGATAGCCAAGCTCGATTTTGTGGTTGAGAATGCAGCCAAGTCACTTTCTCTGAAGTCGCTTGCTCGTTATGCGTACGACCTGGCGATGACTTTTAATCTCTTTTATGAGAAGGTGCCTGTGCTAAGGGAACAGGATAATGAGGTGAGAATGGCTCGTCTCGGCCTCGTTAATGCCTTTGGCATCACCTTGAAAAATACACTGGAATTGCTTGGAATAACTGCACTTGATCGGATGTAATAATGATATATGTCCATAGAGATAAACTAAAGTATTCTGTATCCAAATCCATATTTTTTAGGATCACTTATACTTGCATCTTGGTCCGATCCTCATTAGATACCTTCTGTAGATGCATGTAGCATGAATATGGCGTGAATCCAATGTTATATTACTACCTTATTCTAGATGAAAACTAGTTTGTCGATGATGATGAATTAGGTTAGTTAGAAGGTCTTCTACAAATCATCAAGGCTAGGCTCAATAACTATCAAGAATATCATATAGTCATAATTATGACATGTTTCTTTTTCGAATTGATTGATTTTTATTCCATGCATGCAACTATCCGCTTGTTTTGACAAAGATTGAGGAAAGCTCCTATGTACTACTCTTTCATACTCCACGCAAGAAATGGCTTACTAAAGTAGCACGGGATAAAAAATTTCATACACATCTTGGGATAATTGATGTCTCTTCGATAGTTGGTATGGAATATGGCTCGGCAATCAGAACCACAGAAGGAAAGCTCATCTTCCTTATGGAGCCCACTATTCATGACTTCATCATGAAGTCAGAGCGCAAAACACAGATAATTTATCCGAAGGATTTAGGCTACATTGTAGCTCGGACTGGGCTCAAGAACGGCTCAAAGGTACTGGAGATTGGTACCGGTAGCGGGGCACTTGCTACATTCATGGCAAGCATAGTCAAGCCAGAGGGTCACATTTACAGTTTTGACGTCAATTTTGAGTTCATGGAGATGGCAAAGCGCAATCTCGAAAAGGCAGATATGGCTAAGTACGTGACGTTGCACCAGCATGATCCACATCAGGGTGTGAATATACGCAATGTTGATGTTGCAACCGTCGACCTTGGTGATCCATGGACCGTAGTTGATCAGGTGTATGATGCGTTGAAGGGTAGTGGTGCATTTGTTGCTATCTGTCCGACGATGAATCAGATTGAAAAAACTGCAGTACAGTTAAAGAAAAGCGGTTATGCTGATATAGATTGTGTAGAACTTATGATCCGCAACGTGGAGGCAAGAGAAGGGATGACTCGTCCTTCAATGAGGATGATTGGACATACTACATATCTTGTATTTGCAAGAAAGGTCGAAAAACTGCAGGAGACGCTCCCAGCACCAATTAGCGAGGAAGAGGAAGAAGACGAGAGTAGAACCAAAGATGCATCTGCAATGGATAGATCATTTTCGGATATACCGCGCACAGAGTAGTGTTAGTCAACACCGCAATGGTAAACCTCGTCGGATCCTTAGACATAGTATCCTGAATCCTAGCGGATGATAACATGAAGAGATTCAAGAACTTGTACAGTGTTTGGTCCTTCCACATGAGCCGAATATATACTAGTGAAAGGCTTGGCAGGTTGGCAGCAAATCAGTTGCTAACTTAATGGCAAAAACTGAGATTACAAGTCCCTCGAGCTGTTGACGTTATAACAAAACAACAAAGTGTCCGATAGATTAATCACTCCACGAAGTGTTTCCGTAGCGCTTCTTAAATCGATTAAATTTGAATTATCACTTGCCTTAGTTTGCCAAGATCTTTCGTTATATTTTTCTATACTATCAATAATACATTAATCTTATCTACTATATTATATTGAATTTCGTGACCTAAGGTTAAATTTTTGAGGTGCAGTATTCATCAAATGGAGAAATATGATAAAGGTATCATTAATGTCAATAAACCTCATAGAAAAAAAATAGTTGTGAAACCTGAGATCTATCAAAGATTCATTCCATCCTTTACTTTGTCATCTATATTAGTAGCATTGATTTTCGTAGCGTCAGCGTCAACTTATCCTGTGCATGCTACTGGTGGTGACAATGAAACTGGGGCTACAGTAG
This sequence comes from Nitrososphaera sp., assembly GCA_052038215.1. GTDB lineage: Archaea > Thermoproteota > Nitrososphaeria > Nitrososphaerales > Nitrososphaeraceae > Nitrososphaera. Next base: position 628 of record JBQGBZ010000108.1, on the reverse strand, counting down.
GCCCTAGTGGCACATCGGTGGGAACAGCAGGCAGCGGAACAAATGTAACGCAATCTGATTGCTTACCCCAGAACGCTACAACAAGAGGAAGTTCAGTTGTAGATACTGGTGATCCCAGGGCGACAACCACAAACGACACGACAATAACATATGCACCTAGCGGTACTGGAGTATGCTAGCAGTAAACAAGACAGTATTCAAGAACTCTCATAGAAGAAGTATTTAGAGTGCTATAGGAGAATAGTACTCAAGAGATCATTGTGGATCTGAAGCTAACTAGAATTCAAGCGATAATGAGTATAATAATAATTTCACCTCTGCAGCAACCGCTGGAAGTTAATAGAAGGAATTGTATTGCGCCCGACCAAACTGCACTTGAAAATCATCTTCTAAAAGCGCCAAGCTACGGTACTCCTATGGTTGAACACGACCAACAGCTTTGGGTGTCAACCCATCAGACAATCACTAAAGCAGTACATCAAAGTCATGATCATCGATAAACAGTGTCCATCTATTCCAAGTGATTATCTAGGTTTCTTCTTCTATTGATGCTTTTACCCTACTGTGATCTCTAGGCTGTCAGATGCAGTTTCACCATCGCTGTCTGTGACTGTAACAGCTACGATGT
>JBQGBZ010000107.1:0-7459 GCA_052038215.1 Nitrososphaera sp. | reverse complement strand
CCAGCAACATCTATTATATATATAAAGTAGTCTGCCAATGCCGGGCTAAAAGTAGTCGTGATGTTGTCACCACCACTTTCAATCATTATCAAGTCAAGGTAGGGATACTTTGATTCCATTTCTTCAATCACAGATATATTCATAGACGGGTCTTCTCGGACAGCAGTGTGGGGGCAGCCGCCAGTAGCGAGCCCTATCACTAACTCTTCTTGCAATAGACCTTGCTCACTCGCCAAATTGCGACGCATCCTGTCGGCGTCTTCTTTTGAAACGACATCATTTGACACAATGCCCGCATTGTAGCCCTTGGCAGCCAGAAGCGGCACAACCTTTTCGATCAGCATAGTTTTTCCAGAGCCCACTGGACCTCCAACCCCAAGTCTCGGAATTCTTTTATCGCTTGCCATACGTTGTTTGCGCAAGACTCAGGTAAATATGTTGTTTCTGCAATACTCACGTAATGAACATTTTAGAACTCATCCTCTCATGAGATATTTGTGTTATGTCGATTGATGGCGCAAATTGCCAGATACCTTCAAGAGGCCTATTGACATTTGCCTTTATCACCTTGACTATAGCGGGCTTGAGCTCATCGATTACCTTCTGGCCATCAAAATGCTGCAGCATTCCAAGCCGCAGAGCAGCACCAACTATACTTACAGAAAACGAGTAGAGCATCACAAGGGCAGCTTTTTCTTTGGGAATCAGAAACGCATTGGCTGCAACTGCCAATGCCACAGGATATGCTCCAAAAGCTTTGCCCTCTCTTATTGCACCTTCATATTGGACAAGCATCTTGTTGTCAGAAAACGATTTTACACAGCGCACGAGCTGCGTGCCAGATCTAATGGATGCATCTCTAATCTCCTGTACAAGCTTCATTGAGAATATCACTTTATCCACTTCAAGTAACTTTGGAAGATTGGATTTCGCAGCATGTCTGTAGGCGTTTCCAAGCGCAGTGCAATCTGCAGGACCTATTTGGTATTCAATGTAGGTCTTGACAAGTTCTCGCAGCTCTTCAGCATTCATTTTTTTCTTCCCACTATAAAAGATGGCTTCAAGACCATTGGACATAGAATACATACCTGTTGGGAAAAAAGAGTCCGACAGTTGCATCATACTCAAGTCAGCCATATCCATGATAGCATCATCACCACTAGTGCTCATGTACATCCATCTCTTCTTTTGGCTCAAAAACGCCCTTGGTACTGCTTATCTCCAAATGATCTGATAGATGGCCAAAGATCTTTTTGAACATGTCAATTTCTGAATCTGTTTGTATTGGAAAATAGATCTTGTTTCCCTCAAGCTTGATTGGTCTATGCAGATTACCTATTGCGTGCCCAACTGTGACTGGCACTTGAATAGCATCATGTTCATGGACATTATTGTCCTTGACTTGTATCACTGCGAGATTCTCTGGTTCAAGCTCAATGGTTACCATCATATCATTTGCAACCAGAAGGACATCTCCATGCCTCAGCTTTGTGCCCGGTGTCATCGTCAGTGCGATATCCGTCCCTTTATTTGAGGTCTTGCGCATTCTTACACGTTGGGCTTCTATTCTGTTTACCCTTATGGATTCAGATAAGGATCGAGATGACATCTCTTCATATTGTTTTCTTAGATTTTCGTCACGATATATGTTTCCAACCGTTGAACTTATTGTAATCAATTTTTGGTTTTCCCTGACCTTATTCTTCTTTTGATCTTATAGCTTCTTCTATTTGTCGCTTGCTTACTTGTTTGTTTCTGTTGTTTTTTTACACCTTGATTTGCCTTAATTGCCTTTATCATATCTACCAGCCTTTGTGTATAGTCAAAATGTCCATGATGTCCGTATGAAGACCTTGGAACAGTAGCAAATAGAAGCCCATCGCTGTCCATCTTTACCTTAGCCCCAACTTCAAACCTTTCTGCAATGATACAGATTGTAGCTCTATGATCAGGAAAATCAAGGTTTAGGTGTGATGCCAGATCTATCAACCCAGATATCAGTGCTATCCTGCCACCGGCAACTGTTACATGTCTTATCCTAGTTGAATCTACTACAGTCATATCACTATCCACATTGGACTCTTCTACACAATGTCTGATCATTAATCAAGGTCACCTTTTTGTCTCGGATAGGGCTTGTTGGCTGAGATCTTCTGCTGCAAGGTTTCTGTCGATCCTGAGAACAGATTTGGTGATTTCACCAGACGCTTTCAGTGCCATTGTCTTGACCATTAGTGGGTCTATAATGCCCATCTTCCACATGTCGATAGTCTCGCCTGTATTGATATCTATGCCATATGCTGGAGGGGATGCCTTTGCTGCCATTACCTTCTCTAGACCATTAAAACCAGCATTGGCTAGTATTTGCCGCATAATGCTTTCAAGTGCAGAAGCTACTACCTCAAGACCTACCTGCTCTAAGCCCTTGAGACGAAGACCCTTCACCTTGTCTATTATATGCAATTCAGCAGCCCCTCCCCCTGGCACAACACCTTTGTTTAGAGCTGCTTCAGCGGCATTAACACCATCGATTGCTGCTCTCCACCGTTCAAGTGAAGTCTCTTTTGTAGTTCCAGAAACCATCAGAGTAACCATGTTTTTGCCTCTGCCGCCCTCGATATAGATTATGTCATTATCGTCATCCTCCCAAACATGTTCTGCAGTACCTATTATGTCCGATCTTTTGAGCTCCTCTACAACACGTACTGGTTTAGCACCGGTGTAGCGAGACAGGTGCTCGATCTCTTCAGTCGATATCCTCGCAGCAAACACTCTTCTCGCAACTAAGATATCCTCTACCGCTTGGTCAACTTCAGGAGAAGCAATAAGAATTGTATTTGCACCGGTAGCCAGCATGGCATCAACTATTTCTTTTGATTTTGCAATCCGGTCATTTTCCATCAGCAGGATTTCCTGATACTTGTTGTTCTCCTTTATCCAGGACTCCTTTACCGGCTTAAGATCAAGCTTTGCAATCAAGATTCTAGCATTCTTTACCTCAAGCGGAAGCTCTGGATCCATCCTATTTCTTTCAAGTATTATACCATGGACAACCTGATCCTCTATGCTCGTCTTGCGTATTACCATTATTGATTTGTTAAAATCATACTCACCATTGTACCTCGCATTCTCTCCGACCTTTCTGAGTGCTGAAATGACGAGGTTTGCAAGTCTTTCTCCATCAAGCTTGGATGCAAGGGAAGTTCTAATGACTTGTTCAAGCTCAATATCATTGGTTGAAATGTGCCTTGCTTCTTTCTCTAGCAGCTGGCATGCAAGTCTTACTCCATTTTCGATTCCCTCTGCGACCTTGGTGGGGTGGACACCTAGCTCCTTTATCAAGCGTTTGCCCTCCTTTATCATCTCTGCAGACATTACTACCGCAGTAGTCGTTCCATCACCGACAAGTTGTTCCTGCCGTTCAGCTATCTCTACGATCATCCTTGCGACTGGGTGAATGGCTTTAAGTGAAAGCAGTATTGTAACGCCATCATTTGACACGTGCCGGTTCATTGCCTGATCTATAAGCAGCTTGTCAAGTCCCTTTGGTCCAAGGGTAGTGCGGACTGTGTCGGCAACGGCCATTACCGCATTAGAATTGGACTCTAGGGCATTGAATTCAACATTTTCTGCCATAGGCCGCCATACTCCAAAATTAGGGTTTGTCGACATGGATAGAGGAGCAGAAGAGAGGCAGATAAAGATATAGATATAGTTCAAAAAAGAAAAAGAGATGAAAAAAAGATGCGCAGGCAGGCTACAAACAAGCCTGCATGAGTTTGGAGTCTGGTCGCTATGCCATAAAGTACCTTTGTGCGAGTGCTAGCTCGTTTGCAGGGTCTACCGTAGCTATTTTGCCGTCCAGTTTTACCTCATAAGTTTCTGGGTCTATGTCAATCTTTGGGGTTGCATCGTTCCACATCATTTCCTTCTTGCTGATGTTTCTACAGTTCCTCACAGGAAGGACAACCTTCTCAAGGCCTAATTTCTGTGGAACTCCAAGCTCAATTGCACGACCGGACATGAATGTATATGAAGTCTTGTGGACTGCCTTGCCCATTGCGCCAAACATAGGTCTATAGAATACAGGTTCAGGTGTAGGCAATGATGCATTGGGATCTCCCATTATAGACCATGCGATAAATCCTCCTTTCAAGACCATCTTTGGTTTTGCAGGGAAGAATGCCGTAGGATACATGACAATATCTGCATACTTGCCAACTTCGAGAGATCCCAGGTAGTCTGAAACACCATGTGTTATTGCAGGGTTAATCGTTGTCTTGGCGATATATCTTCGAGCTCTATAGTTGTCGTTGTCACCTGTTTCTTCTGGAAGCTTGCCTTTCATCTTCTTCATCTTGTCTGCTGTCTGCCAAGCCCTTATGACCACTTCGCCAATTCGCCCCATCGCCTGACTGTCTGAAGAATACATGCTAATCACACCTTCGTCATGTAGAACATCCTCAGCTGCAATTGTCTCTGCTCTTATTCTTGAGTCTGCAAACGCGACATCCTCAGCAACTGCAGGGTTTAGGTGGTGACAGAACATGAGCATGTCCAAGTGCTCATCAACTGTATTCTTTGTGTAAGGCCTGGTGGGATTCGTAGAAGAAGGAAGTGCGAAATCTTCACCTGCTATCTTCATGATATCAGGAGCATGTCCTCCTCCTGCACCTTCTGTATGATAAGTGTGTACGGTTCTGCCATCTATAGCGTTTATTGTGTCTTCAACATAGGCGCATTCATTAATTGAGTCAGTGTGTATAGCCACCTGAGTATCGGTCATATCTGCGGCCTTTAGCGACGCATCGAGTACTGCAGCAGTTGTTCCCCAATCTTCATGATCTTTCAAACCACATGCTCCTGCATCTATTTGTTCTAACTGAGTTGCAAGCGAAGGATGCGAATCATTTCCTTTGCCTAAGAATCCCCAGTTCATCGGAGTATCTTCTACTGCTTCAATCATTCTGCTCATATTGTATACGCCTGGTGTGCATGTAGTTGCATTGGTTCCATCCGCTGGCCCAGTTCCGCCGCCAATCATATTACAGATACCGTTGCTAATTCCGTCTATGTATTGTTGAGGAGCTATCATGTGAATGTGTGTATCAAAGTGTCCTGGAGTACAGATAGTATGTTCTCCAGCTGTAGCTTCAGTACATGCAGAGAAGACCATTCTCGGATGGACCTTATCCTGTATTAAGGGGTTGCCTGCCTTGCCTATTCCAGCTATCTTGCCATCTTTGATACCGATATCCGCTTTGAGTATGCCTAACACAGGATCCATTATCACAGCATTTGTGATGAGATAATCCAGTGCGCCACCCTTGTTGGTGACTCCAGAAGCCTGTGCAAGACCATCTCTTAGAGTCTTACCTCCGCCAAAGACACATTCATCTCCTGGTGTTATCAGATCCTTTTCTATCTCAATGAGTAAGTCAGTATCGCCGAGCCTCACCTTATCTCCAGTTGTAGGACCAAACAGGTCTGTGTATTGCTTACGGGTTAACTTTAGAACCATTCTACTTTTTCACCCTCTCTCTCCTATACTCCTCTAAAGCCAAGCGTCTTGGCTTTTTCAATTGCGGCATTTTTCACTATGGTAGAATCAAGGCCGCCCATGGTTAGACCGTTGAACCCGTAGCAAATCCTCTTCCCTGCAAGTTCACAGAGCTCCACCTCCTTGGTGTCTCCAGGCTCGAATCTAATTGAAGTTCCAGCTGGAATATTCAGTCTATAGCCATATGCCTTTTCCCTTGGAAAGTCCATCGCCCGATTGACTTCGAAAAAGTGCGTATGTGATCCGATTTGACACGCTCTATCTCCTCTATTGCTTACGCTTAATTTGATAGTTTTTCTATTTTCATTACAAATCACAGGATCTGAGGATAGGATATATTCGCCGGGAATCAAAGCTCTTCCAACCTCCTTCCGAGTATTTGCTCTTCTACTTCTAGTTGTTGTTTTTGGTTTCTTTTTTTTAAAACTTGTTTCTTTTTCACCATATACTTGTTCACCTATTGAATAGGATCATGCACAGTGACCAGCTTAGTTCCATCTGGAAATGTGACCTCTACTTGAACAGTATGAATTAGCTCCGGCACTCCCGCCATCACATCATCCTTTTTTAACACTTTCTTAGCTGACTGCATTAGATCTGCTACACTTTTACCCTCACGGGCTCCTTCTACTACATAATTTGCTATGTATGCTACAGATTCGGGGTAATTCAATTTTAAACCCCGCTCTTTCCGCCCTTCTGCGATCTGGGCTGCGGTCCAGATCCACATTTTTTCCATTTCTCTTGGTGCGAGCATCATTTTCGCATGATACCTCTTTGAATTCATGCTAAGCTGAGGTATTTTAAATTTTAAGATGAACCATCTCAATAGCAATTTTTCCTTGCTTCAAAATTACCTTGAGGGTTTTTTGGTATGTGCGATTTTGCCGATGTCGGCAAATACGCTCTATTACTATCGCTGACTCTCATTTCCCTAAATCTAGGTCATCAATAGGGCGGGCAGAAAGAGGGAAGGACTACTCCTATCCAGAAACGCATGTGCTCATAGGTGCCGTTCTTGTTTACTGGCAAAGTAAAGTTATACTCTTTGCCAGAGGATGTCCTGATATGAAGAAAATTTGAAACTATGGCTCTGCCAAACATGTTTGTCACCGTCGTCTCTATGCCCTTTCTAAGCACAAATTCCGCAATCTCTGAATACCATATGGAGAATCCCTCCCTCTTCAATAGCTCTTCAGGACTTGAAGTTGCGCGCGAGCTTATATTTGAAGAATTTGAGTCTTTTAGCAGGACAAGGTAGGGATAGGGGGCAAGGCCAGCAACATAGCCCAGATCTGCAAATTTTGTGAAAAAACTCTTCTTTGTGACTATTATTCTGTTAGTGGTAAAGTCCAAAAGATAATTCCTTGCCCATCCCCCCTTTTCTTCAGAACTGATTCTAAGTATAACCTCTTCGTAGTTGTTCTTTAGGCACCAGTCGATAAATACTCTGACCTTTTCTGAGTCAGACTTGTCATTCAGTCTTTTCTTTGACTCCTTTAGAAATTTATCAAATAGTCCTGAGTCCAGAGCTCCGCATATAGCCTCCTCTTAAAGAAGAATAATAATAAAAAGGGGGTGGTGGAGGACTGTTCTGCCTATGGTCTTACCCAGCCAAGTCCTGCAGGTATATTCGAAAACCCGCTTGTTGCCAGCAGAAACACCCAAGCAGTAAATACGAATGGACCGGTAAGAGCAGGCAGTCCCCATTGTCCAAAGAACCTCTGTAGAGCAGGCATCAGAAATGAACAACCTATCGTGGCAAATACAGCCATCATGAACGACTGAGGTGTGAGTGGTATGAAACTCGTCAGAGCTATCATCACTAGCACTTGATTGAAACCATGAAGGCCCAACCTTATTTCTGCAGTAGGCAACTTGGTAAGTATTGCCATTGCT
>JBQGBZ010000106.1:0-6018 GCA_052038215.1 Nitrososphaera sp. | reverse complement strand
AATATAACTACGGGACGGGTTTACATGGATGTTATTAGAGCTGAGAGAGAAGGCAAATACTTAGGCCAGTGCGTTCAAATAATTCCGCACGTCACTGACGCGATAAAGAATGCCGTGAGCAAGATAGCAAATGACGAAAATTTAGATATCTTGGTTGTCGAGTGTGGAGGAACGGTCGGAGACATTGAAAGCTTGCCATTCCTTGAAGCCTTCAGACAAATGGAGCTGGAGCTAGGTCGCTCAAATACTCTTTTCATTCATGTAACACTGGCTCCTGTGCTTGATGTAGTAGGCGAGCAAAAGACCAAGCCGACACAACACAGCGTCCAGGAACTCAGAAGAATTGGTATCCAACCAGATATACTTGCTGTCAGATGCAAAACGCCATTAAAAGATGATGCTAGGCGAAAAATTTCTCTTTTTGCAAGCATAGAAGAAAACTGTGTGATCTCATGTCATGATGCACCTTCAATATACAAGGTGCCAGAGGTACTCGAAACCCAAGGTATGCTCAGATCAGTAGCGGATCGACTTGGACTTAAAAACGCTACTCCCAACTGGGATAATTGGAAGGATATCGCAGGATCCTTTTCAAAACACGAGGGTTCGATCAAAATTGCAGTTGTAGGAAAGTACGTGAAGTTGCCTGATAGTTACGTCAGCATATATCATGCCCTGCTTCACGCTGGCGCCAGCATTGGCAAAAAGGTCGAGGTGTACTGGATTGACTCTGAAAAATTTGAAAATGGCAGTCAGCACAATCTATCAATCTTAAGAAACTTTGAGGGCGTTCTCGCACCTGGGGGCTTTGGGATAAGAGGAAGCGAGGGAATTATAAGTGCGGTAAACTTTGCAAGGGCAAACAACATTCCATATCTTGGAATCTGCTTTGGATTCCAACTGGCAATTGTTGCCTTTGCAAGATATGTATGTAAATTAACCGACGCGAATTCAACTGAGCTTGATCCAAATACAAAGAATCCAGTAGTTGATTTCATGCCTGAGCAGCTCGATGTTCAACATATGGGGGGTACTATGCGACTTGGAAGCCACAAAATAAGCCTAACTCCGCAAACAAATGCAGCAAAAATATATCGGTCGACCACGATAAAGAGGCGACACAGGCACCGCTTTGAATTTAACCAAAAGTATCTCGATCTTGTAACAAAAAATGGCCTTGTACTGTCGGCTTATTCCGATGGCGGTAGACGAATGGAAATACTGGAAATACCCAATAATAGATTCTTCTTAGCGGTACAGTACCATGCTGAATTTAGTAGCAGGCCAGGAAAGCCTGAGCAGGCATTTGAGGCTTTCGTCAGGGCCGCTGCAAGGCACTAGAATTTCAATTCATATATTCTCTGACGGGCATCTCGAAGTGACGTCTTCTTTTTCACATACCCTTGGTTGATAAGGTGGCTGAGTGAAAGTCTAATCGTTCGCTCTGGAAGCATAGTGCGCGCCGCAAGGTCTTTTTGGCTTAGGGAGCCCTCATACTCCAGCGTCTTGAGTATCAGTTTGGCACTTGGAGGCATCTTCAGCATATCTTCAGCGAGCTTAACTTTCTTTGCCATGAGTGATGCCGCAGAAGAATCGTCGCCAAGTCTTACAAGTCGCGCTGGAAATGCATGCTTGCTGCATTCGAGAGTATTCTTTATCCGTATCCTTAGGCCGCCATCAAGCACTACTTCGCAGTGGTAACGACTAAGGATGTCAGTGATTTCAAGTTTGCTTTGGTTTGAAACGATAAGTGGGCGGCGGGTGTTGTCGAGAGAGTTTACGGAAACGACCAAAAATACTTGTGATTTTTGTAGTACCATGGGGCCGCCTGCCGACATAGAATATGCAGTGGACCCTGTAGGAGTTGCAATTATTACACCGTCGCTCTTGTCGTGCCAAATGTCGTTGGCATCTATGCGCAAGACATGCTCTATCAGGGTTGCACTCTTACTTGGAAAGACTGCTACGTCATTTAAGACGGGGTACGCTTGCTTGCCGTCTACTTTAACTGCAAGTCGAAAAACCTGTTCGACGGAATAGCTGCCTCGCTTCAGCTGAGTTATTGCAGACTCCATATCTCTTACATCAAGCTGTGCAAGAAAACCCGTCGAGTCGGTCTCGTATATTCCAAGAACAGGAGCAGAATCATATTCGATTTTATGGAAGTAGTCAAGTATGCCTCTATCACCTCCAGCGACCATCACGAGATCTGCTTCATTTGCAGTATGATAGTCGTCATCCTTCATTATCTGGGTCCTGACAGTCAATGATTCGAGTGTCCTTTTTGCTTTGGAAAGGAGGGCCCCATCCCGCGTGTCGATGCCTGAAAGCGCAACTTTCATTGCTACTATACTGATTGTAGTGTTCTGGGGCCGAATTTAAAGTTAAGATAGGCGTTGAAATCCGATGGTATTGTAAAGGTACGTGGCTGTCTCTTCTATTTCGCGTATGGAGGGAATTTTGGCAATGCCAACTTGTTTTGTTTCAAGAGCAGTTTTAACGGCCCCAGCTCCAAAGCAGATCGCCCATATAGGATCGTTTTCTTTTATGTAGGCGCATGAAAATGAGGCAGACAATATGTCACCTACGCCCGTAGAATCGACTGTGTCGATCTCTTGCAAAGTCAACCAATAATGAGTTTGACTATGAAGCAAATGTATAATCTTATTCTCCGTATAAATCACAAAATCTATCCCACGAGAATGCAACGCCTGCATACCAGCTAGTCCTCGTAGCCCCCCTGTAAGCGCTGTCATCTCCTGATCGTCTACTTTTATCGCGTTTATGCCCGAAAGTTCTAACTTTAGGTTGTCTCTCATGGTGATACAGCCCAGATCGTCAACGAGACGTAGGTAGCCTTGTGGATCTAGCATGACAAAATTTTTTTTACCTCTATTGTGCTTTATTTCGGCGAGCACATCTTGAGGTAATTCGTCGATAACAGGACTCGCCAACCAACAATCTGTTTTCGTTTTTTGAATATCCTCTACAGTTAGTGGTTCGCACTTCTCACTTAGTCTTAGAAATCTTGAATCCCCGTGAGAGATGATAATAAACTTGGTAGTCGGCGAGTCTACGATGGCCCTATCGCTCAAGACGATTCTATTTTCATGCAGCGTATTGTACAATTCTCTTGGAAGATCTCTGCCTGCTTTTGTAACAAGAGAGACATCAATACCAAACCTTCTACTTGTAATGCCACTGTAGCATGGAGGTCCTCCGATGCTTTCAAACACGTCATCATCATTCCGCTTTATCTTATCAAGCACAATATGTGATGCAATAGCTATTCTCAACTAGATAAGCGGCAGATAAGTTAACACCTTGATAATAAAAGGGCTTGTCTGCGCAGCCCTAACCGAGGATTGGGATGGCGGCGTGGGCTTGCGCTTACGCCCTTTGCAGTGTTTGTGGTCTACCAGAGCTATAAGGATTTTGGTTGATTGTGTCAAGATACTTTAGGGTAGTATTTTTCTGTAGAGTGAACAGACATATTAATACTTCAATTTTTCCTTATATTTTAAAGAATATACACAGAGTAAGGCAAATTAGTATTTCAATAATATAATCATAATTTTGTCAAGCGTAAAAGACCTTATAAAGTTCTCCTCCAGATGGAGAAAGAAATTGTAGCCCTCGGCGTTATGCCTCACATATATTCTGAATATAACTTCACTAAGGTGATCGTTTGAATACAAAATCCCCTTTGTTAGCCACTACAAATGCCTTTATGCAATTCTGTCAATGCTCAAGATCTAAAACATTCCTTCAGCCACTTTCAAACACAAGATTTAAAGGATAGCAGACTGGTCTTACCCAATATATGCCAAAGAAGAGGGCAAGCAGAGGAAGGTCCAAAGGAGGCAAAGGTAGCTCTGGCACTGTAAGTTGCAGTCAATGCGGAGCCTTAGTCCCCAGGGACAAGGCAAAGAAAGTTACTGGGAGGATCACCCTTGTAGAACCTACGCTTGCAAAAGAACTGAGAGCATCAGGGGCATACATACCGATGTCTACGGATGTTAAATTTTATTGCGTATCATGCGCAGTTCATAGAGGTGTTGTTAAGGTAAGGTCAGAGTCAGATAGACGCACAGCGTCTAAGCTTCGTTAGAAGATAGTTTATTTACAGTTACTACCACCCTCTGGGCTAGGGTAATCCCCGCGACAATCGAAACAATTATCATTGCCCATTGCATCGCTTCTTTGGCGGGTATCATACCTATTATTGCAATGATTAGTAGTCGTTCTGCTCGCTCGCCTATTCCTACCCCTTTAAGTTTCCCTCCAAGAGATTCGGCCCTTGCTCTTGTATAGCTAACGAGAAGGGACATCCCCAGCGCAATTAGGCACCAAAATGAGTCCGCAAGTTGCCCAAAGGCAATACCACCGTATATCGCAACTTCAGCTACCTTGTCAAAGACTGAGTCAAGGAATGCCCCCTTTTTTGAGATTTGTCTTGTAACTCGCGCAACGCTACCATCGACGATATCAAAAAAGCCTGAAAGCAGAAGTAGGATTCCCCCCACGACCGCAGCCAGATTCCATGGCGTCGAGCTAAGATTAAGAAACTCATTCGAGCCATAAACAAGAGCTGCTAAAACTGACATAGCTAGACCAAGTCCTGTCCAACTGTTCGCCGAGAGACCTGTCGATGCAAATCTTTGGCCAATCCTTGTCAAAGTAGGCTCAAGTAACCCTCTGAGTTTGTTCAGCAATAATTCTTCAACATGATTCTTATATAATAATTTATATATCTAAAATCAAGGTTAGTCGAGCTTCCCTTTATCTTTCTGAAATGTTGCGATTGAATCTGTCTGTCTGAAGCTACTATCATTTGCCGCTGCCCATTCTGGCTTTCATATTATCAAATCCATTTTCCAAATGATGTAATAGATCAGTTTTTCTTTCGACGTTAGTCGATTTTCTTCTGTACAACCACAAAGTTATTGTAGACTTCCTATTAGTTATATATCCGTGCACTAACTACTGGTGTTAGTTTTTTGGCGTATACACATTTTCACGCTCTCCAATCATAATTCTTTAATAGGAAATTTTTTTAAGCATACACGGTTAATTCGTGCATGACAGATTGGGATTTAGTTTCGGTCCTGTCAAAAATGGGACTCGATTTTGAGTCGGAAGGTGGCAACATCAGTGTACATGGCGTAGCTTCCATAGACGGTGCAACTAAAAATGATCTTGCGTTTTGCTGGTATATCGGGGAAAAAGGAGTATCATACATTTCTCACTCAAAGGCAGGTGTAATACTATGCAAGAAGGAAATGCATGGTCTAGTGCACCCAAATAGCAGTCAAATGCTAGTTTTTACGGATAATCCTAGGCTTTTGTTTGTGCGAGCGGCTAGAGAAATGACACATCAAGAGCAGCCGGTTGGCGTCTCTTCAAGGGCAATTATTTCAGAGAAATCGAAGATTGGATCGGGTTGCTATATTGGCGATTTTACAGTAATAGGGGATAATTGTTCTGTAGGAGATAACACTGTGATCTACGACAGGGTTTCACTTGTACAAAACTGCATAATTGGTAACAACTGCGTGGTCCAATCGGGAGCCTCTCTGGGGTCGGACGGATTTGCCTTTGAACGATACGAAGGTGGTGAGCTGGAAAAATTTCCTCATACTGGATATGTCAGGCTGGGAAATAACGTAGAGATTTATGCTAATTGCTCTGTTGCGCGTGGATCACTTTCTGATACTTCAATTGGTAACGGAACAAAACTTGATGCGCTAGTTCACATTGCTCACAATGTCACAGTTGGCACGAACTGCGAACTCACTGCTGGAACAATTATTGGTGGCAGTACAAGCATAGGAGATACCAGCTGGACAGGCCTAAATTCAACACTAAAAAACGGAATCAAAGTGGGTAGAAACGCCATCGTCGCCTCAGGTGCTTCGGTGATAAATGATGTTTCTGATGGCGACATCGTCGCCGGAGTTCCTGCTAGGTCAATTAAACACAAGGTAAATACCGACGAGGTATTTCTTATGGCAGGCC
>JBQGBZ010000105.1:0-1571 GCA_052038215.1 Nitrososphaera sp. | reverse complement strand
CAAGAGACCATATGCTCCTATGCCAATCATAGCAGGAGACAAAAGTGCTGATATGGGAGTAGGAGCCTCTGAGTGTGCATAAGGTAGCCAAATGTGGAGTAGAAACGCCGCAAGTTTGACCCCGAGTCCAATCACAAGGGCAAACACAATGAGCGGAAGCCACTGCGCTGGGATGTTGCCCGCATTTGCCTTGACTGTTTCAAAGTCAAATCCCCCTGCGAAGAATCCCATGGCCAGAAGGCCAAGCAGCAGAATGACAGCTCCAACGTGAGTCCAGAAGAAGAACATTAAAGCTATCCTTCGCCTTGCGCCGTATCCATAGAATGCAATTAGGAAGAATGACGGAACAAGCATCAGTTCAAAGAATACATAGAACTCTATGAGGTTGGTTGCCAGGACTGTACCAAGCATTCCCATAGAAAATGTGAGGTAAAGTGCAAAGTACAGTGCTACCTGGCTGTTGACGTACTGTTGAGTATCCAGCACCGTGGTCTGCGAGCTAGATCCAAGGTTTTTGCCGGGTAGACTATGCTGGGTGTGAATTGAGGGATTGCTATTGTTGCCGTGCGTTACCCCTACTCCTTCTCCTCCATTGCCATGCCCCGGCAGATCCTCGCTTACCTTGTGAACCATGTAGGGTCTTGAGTATAGCGCAATTACTGTACAGAGAATGTAAATAATTAGTGCAAACGGTAGACTTAGCCCATCTAGCCTCAACCCAAAGTTTCCAAATTGGCCCCAGGGGTATTCCTCAACATAAACTGGTTGTTGACCCGTATAGACTCCAATAGCAGGGATTATTAACAACCCTGTGGAGACTGCTAAAGCTGCAAAGGAAAACCAAGTCGCAGCTTTGACCCCCGCTTTTCTCCCTATTACGTAGGCTGCGGGTGCAAGCAGAAGTGGTATGAACGTGGCTGCCAACAGGAAATATGACTCTGCCAATTTTATCTTCTCCTAGCCTCGCATACTCCTAAATTCTGCAACGTCAATCTCTTTGTATAGCCTGTAGGCTACTATAATTAGCCCAAGACCGACAGCCACTTCCGCAGCTGCGATGGCTATCGAGAAGAGGGCGACAACCTGACCTTGTGCGTTTGGCAGGCCCCTTGAGAATGCTACTAGTAAGAGGTTTGCAGCATTGGCAATGATTTCTATTGAGAATAGCATCCTGATAGCATTACGTTTTACTAAAAGACCATAGATTCCGATGGCAACTAGCACCATCGAAACAATGACGAAATCAAGAATCTCGCTCATGTCGTTGTTGCTCAGCCTCCTCCTCCTCTCCTTCTTCCCGTCCTGTAATGCTCTCCCTACGTGCGAGTGCTAGTGCTGCAATAACTGATCCTGCTAGCGTCAGTCCCAAAATGATGAGAGCTGGAGCATAGTAAGTCAGCATCAATTCACCGATCTCTGTAAAGTCGATTGGAGGAGAGGTATTAAATTGGCCAAATTGGCCACTCAATCCTGATGCAAGGAAAAGTGCCCCAAGGCTGGACATTATTATTAGCATCAGCGCAATACCTGCAGCCTTTCTCTTCTTATCTTCTTTAGTTGTAAATAGTGCT
>JBQGBZ010000104.1:0-3598 GCA_052038215.1 Nitrososphaera sp. | reverse complement strand
CTCACAACAGCTAAAATTATCAAATATAGAAATTTCTTATCCAATGAGAAGAAGTATAAGTCTGGAACAGTACGCCAATATCTTGCTCTCCTTAAAGCCATGCTGAATGTAGCCGTCAATGATCTAGAATGGCTACCTCGTTCTCCTATGGCAAAACTCACTTTGCCTCAAGATAGTCCACCAAGAGAACGTTATCTGACCAAAGAAGAAATCCAACAATTGTTGGAAGTCAGCAAGAGAGACAGTAACCGTTCGTTCTACCCATTTATTTACTTAGCACTCCATTCAGCACTGAGATATTCAGAAATCATTAATATTCGTCTTGGTGATCTGGATTTGAAAGCTAAAACAATTACTATTTCAAAGACAAAGAATAAAAGACAGCACATCGTATATTTGTCTGATGAAATGTTCAATGTCTTGGATATTCATGTTACACGTTTAGTACGGTTACAGCCTGAGAATTGGGCAGGTATGAAATTTGAAGATGGAAAATTTTGTTTTTATGCTGATGCCTACCTTTTTCCTGCTGAGAAAGGTGATAAACCAGCGTATTTTATCAAAGCATGGAGACGGGCAAGGAAAGCAGCAGGCTTAGAGAATAGCCAAGTCGTATTCCATACAACCAGACATACAGTACTTTCCTTATTAGCCAATAATTGCTTAGAATAATTAGAATTAGAACAGATAGCAAATCATAAAGACTATCGCAGTACTCGTAGGTATACAAAAGGTGATGCTGAGATGATACGAAAGAACTTTAATCGTATCGGAGACCTTATCAAGTAAAGCACTTTTAGAAATGCTATCACTAAATCTATCCCATCACAATGGTCAGTTAATTCCTGACCACTTTGGAAACGTCTATGCCCATACACGTATACTCTACGCTCTGTGTCAAGCGCCTACGTATTGCGGTGGGAGATTAAACAGAGATTGATATTGCTCCTAGCCTAGAGGGTGGTTTGCCCCAACACACTACCCAACACACAAAGTTTCATCAACAAACAAATCAACCTTACATGGTGCAAAATATGTGGCTCCTCAAATGCCTATAAGCCCATCTAAGCCACTTTCTCTTCAGGACGTCTCTCCATCATCCTCACCCCAATAACCTTTCTACGGCTTTTATACGCTTTTATGTACCTACCCTAGAGTGGCATGAAGCTTGCTCTTGAGTTGAGTACAAACATTCGTATAATGGTAAATTCCCTGCCCGAGCAGAGAGGAGAACTGATCATAGAGAGCGTGTTGCCGTTATCCCTCCTGCTTTATTTGTGTTCGCTATATGTGTGTGCGATACGCGCAGGGAACACCCCACCTAGTCTCTGATTGGTAGTGTACTCTGTCAAAGTGAGATGAGGAGAAGCCCTGTGAATCCATCCATATTTATTTTTGGCTGTGTCGCCTTAGGCTCTGCCTTTATCTTCGCCATAATCTGTGCCTACAAGTTGGGCAAGTACCAAGGTTGGCGGGAAGCCTTGCGCCAAGTCACCCAGCATGAGAAAGCAAGCCTGACACTCCAAGACGGTGACACGCTTGTAGGGGTGATGGAGATGAGAAAAGGCAAATATTTCTTTCTTGGCACCAATACGAAGCCGAATTCCCCTTGGGAATAATGTGAGAGCTATGAACCACCTATATACAGCACCTAACCTATGATCCATGCTTATCGTCTCGTCTCTTCTCTGATCGCTGGCAAACGTGGTAGGAGTGGTTATCTGAGTATTGTCAACTGCGTATTGAGTGCAGAACATTGACGAAGAACACAAAGCCCTAAGACCTTGATGAGCGAGGAGTCATTGCTTCAGCTCGTGCACGAAGGCATCATGCCCTTCCAGGTCATTCACGATCTGCCAGGCTCTCCCGTAGGCAGGATTCCCGATGGCGCGGTCTTTATCCATAATCTGTTGCAGGTGCTCTGCACGATCCAGCTTGAGATAGACCATCTTCATGACCGCCAGCAGGTGGAGGTGGTTCTTCACAAGGGGCTCTTCGCTCTGGTATTTCTCCAAGAGTGCTGATGTGCCTGGGGGCAGTGCTCCGAGGACGTAGGTGTGGAGCAGTTCATGGAACACCAAAGCGGAAAAGAGAAACAGCGGTCGGGGCTGCTGCTGTGTGGGTCCGTCGAGAAAGGGGCGCACGTTGATAAGCAAAGGTCGGCTCATGGACCCTATGGGGCACAGGGTGAGCGTCGCTAACATTTCTTGATACCGAAAAGGCTTGTGGATTTCCGCGATGGTAGTCCCCAGAAGCAGGGATGCTTCCTGATTCCAGTACTCTTGCCATGCCTTGATCTTCGTCCGCAGTTCCGCATACCACTGCGGCTCAATTTTGGTGTTGCGCCACTGCTCACAGCTTTGGTCAAAGGGGATGTATCCGAACACCAACGGCACGTGCGGATATGGTTCCCCCCACGCCCAGGTCGCCCTGACGAGCAGAAAAAATACCATGCCAATAACACATTTCATGGGCTTTTCTCTCCTCAGCTGTATCAGCTACCAATTCCTTTCTTTGCTACGGTGTAGCATGCCACAAAATCGCTCGAAAGGAAAGGGCACGAACAACGTATGCGATCGCGTTCCACTGTCTCATGTAGCACGGTACCCTCTTTGTGCCATCTCTATCGTCTCACATGATACCTTGAGGTCTGCCTGCTCTCTATTGGCAATCAACATACAATCGATACAGCGTTTCGTTATAGTTGCGTGCGTTACTGAAGAATAACATGACGGGGTGGGTGATGGTGTCCCCTGTAAAAATATCAAAGATCGTGATGGCTCTTGCGGTGATCATCTGGTCATCAGGATACCGACACAGGATGTCCACCTTCTGCTGTCTCAAAATGCCGATGGACACGACGTCTGCTGGAGCAAGGCGACAGTGCACCTCCACACCTTTTTCCGCTTGGACACTGGGTATCTTCACAGGTGTTTCTTCGATGGCAAAGCTCGTACTCTCTTGGGTGGTGTAATCGATCAGTTCTGCTTGCCACTTACACGCATACCCATTCTGGACCAGAAAGAAGGTCAAGGCACACAGCAGGGCATAGGCGACACTGAGCGTGTTCAGGAAGCGTTGACGAGGCATAAGGTTTCGCTCTCTCCTTCAGGGGTGGCACTCTGAGAAGCGGTTTTCCATGGGAATGACTGCGGAGTTATCCATGAAAACAATGCTCATTGACCAGACATGCCCTTGGATTTTTCTCAGGTCTGACAAGACGTGCAGCAATGGGAATCAGTCGTGTAGGGGACTGGTGAGTATGAAAAGGAAGTTAAATCTTTATTTGCGTTTTAAACTGTCGAAAGGCAGGCAGGTCTTATAGGTCTCGTTTTCAAAAATAATGGCTGTAATGCTTCATAAAGATTTCAATTTTCGTACCTCTTCGCAAAAGTTAGGTCACTCCTCGCCTACTGGACAGGGATAGGTACCATTGCCATTAACTTTGCAACTTGATCAACCCCTCTACTCTGCTGTCCTGACCAACTCAGGCAGATCATCAAGCCTTGCTCTTTGTATCCCACGTTCAAGGGGTCTGAATGTCCCTGCCGTTTTTTGGTGCTGAGGACACTTCATACCACGAGGAGTCGAGACCGAG
>JBQGBZ010000103.1:0-5418 GCA_052038215.1 Nitrososphaera sp. | reverse complement strand
GGGACAAAATATCTAGGATAAATGCAGCATTGGATAGCTTGTATGATTCAAAAAGAAAACTAACCTCAGAGCATCAATCTTATCTCAGAAGGTACGACAGCATAGCAAAACAATTTGAAGCTATCAATGGACGGCTCGATTCTATGTCTGAGATGAGAAGAAAGCAGAGAAAGGAGTATGGTTTTGTCCAGCAAAATGATGCACTTTTCAAAGTGAAAGAAGAGGCAAAGAAGAAGTTGCAAGCAGGATCAAAGCTTAGCTTTGAAGAGTTAAAACTTCTCTATGGCGACAAAGATTAATTTGATCTGCCTGGCACTCAAGTAACTAAAAAGATAATAATATGGGTATAAGTGATTTTGCTTTTGCTTGTTCAGTTGACGGATCGATAGTGGGATATTTTACATACCATGACCAGACAATGATAATTGTGCTTTCAGAGCAGGAGGCAAAGGCAGGTATCAATAACTTTGTTAGAATCGCAGAGCCTTTCATGGAGCAGCTCATCTCTCATGAATCAATTCATGTAACAATAAAAAGACTAGAGGGAACTGAAGCATCGGATTCGCTTGATGAGATCGAAGTGATTGTAGAGCGCGCTGGCATAAAGCTGCAAGTGCCTCTGAATTTTATCCATTATTCTCGAGACAATTCCGGCATCGTGCTTCCATTTTAAGAAAAAAATAAGTGTGCTCCTGGTCACTCATTATTTGATATCGTCCGTCAGTTCGCGCTGGCTTATCGCCATCTCATCAACTCTGATTGTTACCTTGTACCATTTGTCATTGTGTTTGAAAATATGTGCAGAAGCTTTTTTGTTGCCTGCAGAGCCGTATCCTCCGACACGCTCGCTTAGCCTTGAGCGCAGCTTATCAACCTGATATTGCGCTATCATAAGGTTTCCTATTATGTTCTCTAATTCTATGTCCCGTTCTTCGTCTACGTCGGGAATTTGGGGATTGTTCTTTCTAGTCTGCATTCTCAATGTACATCCTGTTTCCTACACTGTAATGTATCTCATCAATGTAGTACGCAGTGTCGACTACTGGTGACGACAGGTTTGCACCGCACACCGGTACGCCCTCTATTAGTTCTTCTTCTTCAATTAGAAGACTCATTTGAGTATTAGTCAAACACATCGAATAATAACGGATAGTATGAATGTACTCTAAGACCTAAGTAAAGACTACTTCTAGTTAAATAGAACTATTTTAAAAGTTACTGACTAAAAATAGTCTGTCATCTTTGCGTTTACTGTTTCCTTTATCAGCTTTGACAGCTTTTTTCTATCCTGTCGGAGTGGAGGTTTTATACCTCCTATCATTTGTAGAAATTCTAATTCTCTATCAGTCAATCCTAGATTTTCAAAATATATCTGGTTGAATAAGATTTTTTGTAAAATATGTTCTAGTGCTACAAGGCGGCTATAGGCTTTATTGCTGATCTCCGTGCCCTCAAGCGCTTTAGCCAAGACAGTCTTCTTTATGTTGAGTACAGTACTTGAAATAATTCGATCAAAGGTAGAAACTACTTCAAAGTAGTCATCGATGCCGGTGTAGCATATTAGAGTCGCTGGCAAAAATTTTCCAAGACTACGTGCCCGTTTTGCGTGGTTCTTGTCAAGAACTAAAATGGACAAGCCAAATGCCAATATTGCGTCCATTATCTGCTTTGGTAAACGCTCGTCTAATACATCATCATCAGACTTAATTTCGACAGGATAGAATCGGATGCAATCTATTCTGCATCTTTCGTGGAGGGCAAATTGTTTAAGCATTTGAGTCCTTACAAGGATGTTGTCGTAGTGCTCATAGTCATGTCTGTCAGGTACCTTCGTCACTGCCGCAATCAGAAGGTCAAAACTGCGGCTTTGCGCCTCTTCAACTACCCTTATCTCAGACGTTGGTATAAGAGCATTATTCTTGAGATGATTAGACCTTAGCGAGCTGCAAAATAATGACTTGAGCTCTCTCTCATTCATTGCATATCTTTTTAGCAACTTGTGTTAATGTGTTTTGTCATATTTGATTTTGCAGGCCCTTTTCATTGACCTTGCAAAATTTTCTAGATCTATGAGCATCCTTGTACCTGAGCCGCCATCAGATATCTTGTTAACAATTGCACTGCCTACAATAATCGCTTCGGCGCCTGCAGCTATCATAATTTTGGCATGTACAGGTCTGCTTATTCCAAAGCCTACAGCCACTGGAACTTTCGCCCCTGCGATCCGCTTTACTGATCTAATGGTGTTAAGAGTATACTTCTGAAAAGAATTGCGGGCACCGGTTATGCCATAAACTGATACAACATATAAGAATCCTGTAGTGTTGGCAGCTATCTTGTGCAGCCTTATGTCCCCGGTATTTGGCGATACAAGGAACACTGTAGCAAGGTTAAGCTTTGAAGCTACCGATGTATATGTGCCTGCCTCGTCGACTGGCAAATCTGGCAAAATAAATCCGTCAAGTCCGCATTGCTTGGAGTCATACATGAATTTTTCCATTCCTGGCCGGAAAAGAATATTAGAATAGGTCATCGCAAGCATAGGAAGATTTGGGTACTTCTTTCTGACTGCTCTTACTAAATTTAGAGCCTTTTCAGGCGTCATACCATTCTTTAGCGCAATGTTTGAAGCTGCTTGTATAGTAGGTCCATCAGCTATAGGATCCGAAAAAGGGATGCCCACCTCAATGACGTCTGCCCCTCCGTCTACCAGCGCATTGATAACCTGCTTTGAAGTTGCAATGTCTGGGTACCCTGCAACTACATAGCAGATAAGCGCCCCTTCGCCCTTTTGTTCAAGCTGACGGAATTTTTCAGTGATTCTATTATTCATGCTTCGTCTTTTTCTTTTTTCTACTCTCTTTCTTGCTCAAATAATTTTGAACAATTTCGACGTCTTTATCTCCTCTTCCTGAAAGAGTAACCACTATAATGTCATCCTTTTTCATCTTCTTAGCCAGCCTCATAGCATATGAAAGTGCATGTGAAGGCTCGAGAGCCGGAATTATTCCTTCAAGTCTGGACAACGCAATAAATCCTTCAATCGCGTCCTGGTCAGTACATGCAGCATATCTAGCTCGTTTGACCTCTTTCAGCATTGCATGCTCTGGCCCTACGCCGGGATAATCAAGTCCTGCAGATATACTATGGGTTTCAATGACCTGTCCACACTCATCCTGCAATAAACGCGTGTACATACCATGCAAGATTCCCTCTGATCCAGCGGAGAGGCTTGCTGAATGTTTGCCTGAATTGATCCCTTTACCTCCTGCTTCTATGCCATAGAGCCCCACGTCTTTGTCATCAAGAAATGCATAGTATGAGCCCATAGCATTGCTTCCTCCACCAACACATGCAACTATGGCATCAGGCAGAGTACCTTCCGCATCTGAAATTTGCTGTTTTATTTCTCTACCGATCACACTTTGAAAATCTCTTACCATCATAGGATAAGGGTGAGGGCCGACAACTGATCCAATAAGGTAATATGTTGTTTTTACGTTCGCGATCCAATCTCGTATTGCTTCGTTTATTGCATCCTTTAGAGTCTTACTCCCAGCCTCTACGGGATGAACGCTCGCTCCCAAAAGTTTCATCCTAAAAACGTTCAGCTTTTGTCGATCATAATCTTTAGACCCCATGAATATTTCTGCGGAAAGCCCAAGCACTGCACATGCTATGGCTGTACCGACGCCATGCTGGCCAGCACCTGTTTCAGCAATAATCCTTTTCTTGCCCATTTTTTTTGCCAAAAGTGCCTGCCCAATGGTGTTGTTGGTTTTGTGTGCCCCTCCATGTAGAAGATCTTCTCGCTTTAAATATACCTTCGCGCCACCCAACTTGCTTGTTAGGTTCTTTGCAAAGTAAAGCGGGGTGGGCCTACCGGCGTATTGAGTGAGATAATAAGAAAGGTCATTCTGAAAGTCTGGGTCATTCTTGTATTTCTCGTAGGCGGATTCCAGTTCCTCGACCGCAGGAGCTAACGTTTCGGGTATATATTTACCGCCATACTTTCCAAATTTGCCTCGTATGGGATAGCTTCTTAACAAAGATAAGTCACCTAATCTCCGAGGGGATATTTTAAGAAATGTCTAATTTTATAGTGCATAATAAAGTTTGGAGATCTTTTCACCGATATTGGGCGTTTGCATAATTGTTGTCCCCACCAAAAAGGCATCTGCTCCTGACCGCTTTAAGTATTGTATGTCTTCAGGACTGCTGATGCCGCTTTCGCTTATGATCAGGGCCTTGCCCTTGTCATAGCTTTTCAGCAGCTTTTCGGTGTTTGTAATGTCTATCTGAAGGTTTTCAAGGTTCCTATTATTGATGCCGACTAAGTCGTGTTTTGCTTTGAGTACATCTTCAAACTCTTGTTCGGTATGCACTTCAATAAGCACTTCAAGATCTCTTTTTTTTCCATAATCAAGAAGTCTCTCCAAGCCATCTTCAGCTAGATGATTGTCAAATATGGACTTGATAAGCAAGATACAATCAGCACCGACTTTCTTACCTGCATCTATCTGTACCGTGCTAACAATGATGTCTTTCATCAGTAAGGACATCTTGGGGAGCGCTTTTCTGATGATCGCCAAATATTCAAGTGAGCCATCGAACAAAGTAGGCTGCGTCAGCACCGATATGCCAGTTGCCCCATAGTCTGCCATTGTCTTTGCAATCATCGCTGGTTCTTCCTTAGTCCGTATCTTTCCCCGAGAAGGTGAGGAGAATTTCACTTCAGTTATCAAAGGGGCATGTGGGCATAAACTAATGGCTTTTCTGAGGCTTATTATATCATGACTATATGCTTCATCTATTTCATAGGCACCCTGGTCTATTGCCCTATAGGAGTTGTCGGCCAGCCGTTTTATGCTAAAGCTATCCTCGGCGGATTCAGGCATGTGGTTACTTCCGTTGCAAGGCTCATATCAATTCTACAGATATTGGATCCTAATGCGCATGCGGTGGAGGTGCACCACTTTTAGCCAAGGCTTCATTGAATGTGCCAGCGGACTTTTCATGATATTCTAGGTTTGACTGGTCCACTTTGATTGCCTGTGGAGGACATACTGACACGCAAGCCATGCACCAAATACAGTCGTGCTCTCTGATTGGATCTGCCTTATCGGTATAGTCTTTTCGTTCTTCTTTGACTGAGCTGCCTGTACCTGCGCTTGTAGCATTTGCCACCTGAACTGCAGGAACATCATTCTCTGTTCTGTACCATTGAAATACTTGTACTGGACAGGCTTCAATACATGCACCGTCAGCAACACACGAGTCCCAGTCGACAGCCACCATTGTTCCATGAACGCCTAGAGGGACCAATTCTTCTCCTCTTGTCTGGTAGGCAGATTTGACCTCTTCATTTTCTGCCGCCTCTACAGTCCTTCCAGGCCCCCATACAAAATGAAAATGCTC
>JBQGBZ010000102.1:0-1247 GCA_052038215.1 Nitrososphaera sp. | reverse complement strand
TAATTTTCTCTCCAAGGCGCACTTGGACTCCGCTGCATTTATGACATGGCACGCTTGTAAGCGTTCCTCCGCTTGCTAGAAGAGAAGCGCCGGTCTTAATTCTGCTGACATTATTATCTTCAGAAGAAGCCATGGTAGAATGTTTGATGCTCACAAATTTTTTCTTTATGCTTGCAACACTAGAGACAATAGCCCTTTGCTATAATACGTATACAGGGTGGGGTAACAGCCTGGTTGTGTCTTGAAGTCTAACTTTAGATATCAGGACACTTATATCAAGAGCACAGTTTATGCGACGCATACAGCTGGTCACTCAGAGCCTTTTTATGATTCACTTTACCGTCCTATGAACGTGTATTTTGCTGCCAGGTGTCTTTCTGTATTTCTTCTAGCGGGAACGGTTTGTCAACATATGCCATATTCACGTTGTCTTGGTCCTTTAGGCGTTGGACTGCCAATTTTGATAGAAACTTGGCTCTTTCATGTCCGTGTATCGCCTAGCGCCCCTTTTTGATGTCTATCTTAGAAGTTTGTCTGGCAGTTTCTTGGCAATTTCCGCATTGCCATAAGCACGTAGCACTAGAACATAATTCCATCTACCATAAACCAAGCAGGAACTTTATCTGAGATCCTCTGACTTTCCCATCCGTTGAGATTTTGTAGTCAAATGTTCCATGCATGAAAAAGGCATTATTTCCCTTTTTGGGATAGTTTCATTTAGTCAGATTATTGTGCAAAACACATCTGCAAGATTTCGCATTATAAGATCGTCATAGAAGTTAGCTAACGTAATCGTAAGTCCCTTGTCTGATCAAAGAAAGAGGTCAGCCTTGCTGCCATTTCTATGTCAAGGGGTTGTAGAAGTCCATGACTTTACTATGCATAGAACACAGTTGTCTTTTGCGTATTGGGAAGAATGAGTCTGAAGATAGAGCCAAGAGTTTGTAGTAAGGAACGCTCAGCTAATCCCTGCATATTTAGTCACTCATGACGTATTTGCGGTGCTCATCATGAGATCAGAGCATATATAGTCATATGTTCATATACTCCTCAATCCGAAGGGTTCTTTGAAAAGCAACTCAATCAGATTTGCAAGGACTTGTTCTTGCTCCTGATCGCTTTATCTTTCTTTTCTATAACCTCCAGAGTAAGCGTGGACCTAACTTCTTTACGAGTTCGTATTTCGGACTCTGCATCATCAAGATCTCTTCTTGTGTCTGCTTCAACCTTTACAACTATGTCGTAGA
>JBQGBZ010000101.1:0-1921 GCA_052038215.1 Nitrososphaera sp. | reverse complement strand
TGCGAGCAGAGTGCAAGATAGTAATTGTTCCAGGTGCGTCTCACCTGTTTGAGGAGCCAGGTAAGCTAGAAGAAGTTGCAAGGCTCGCTACTGATTGGTTCTTGCAGCATCTGACAAAAGAGGTTAAAAAGGACCCCATGGAGGGGAATAACCGTTTATGAAAGTGTTGCAGGAGTCAACTCCATCATCATCATCATCGTATGGACCATCGATTTTTGAGAGTGTTTTGCACGGATTTTCCTATGGCCCAAATAACAAGTTTCGAGTTATTGAGAAGGAGTAGGAAGAATAAGAAGAAACGACTTGAGAGATTAAAAAGTTGAATGTCAGATAAAAGGGAAAGGTTTGATCACTACATGTTGCCTAACTTTTATACGGGCAGTGATACGAAGGGTTGTTAAATATATATGCAATAATACCGGTTTTTACTAACTCCTGATGGCAGTGTGCCAGAAGAAAGCCTTCTTCAAAAACTCAATAGTTAATAGGTATGCTGCTACTACCAATGCCATCCAAGCATAGAATGATGCAGGCAGGGAAACTATACCAAGAAAACTTCCGATTGGTGTAAAGGGGATAAACAATGTAGCCATACCAATGACAGCAAATAATACTGTGAGCGTATACCTCCTATGTCTGCTTTTTAGTAATGGTTTGCGGCTCCTGATGACAAGTATCGCAAGGGAAGCCGAGGCAACAGATTCCATGAACCATGCTGTCTGGAACTGCTCCACGGTGGCACTCAATACAAAGATAAGAATGGCAAATGTAGTGAAGTCAAAAACAGCGCTAAGAATTCCAAATATGACCATGAACTTTCGGATAAGAGCCAAATTCCATCTTTGTGGATGCCTCAACATATTTTCATCATCAACGGTATCTGACGATATTGTCATCTCTGATATATCTGTCAGAAGGTTATTGAGCAAGATCTGCTTTGGTAGCATTGGAAGAAAAGGGAGAAAGAATGAGGCAGTTGCTGTGCTAAGCATATTGCCAAAGTTTGAGCTAGTAGCCATGAAAACATACTTGAGTGTGTTTACAAATGTTCTCCTTCCTTCTTCTACTCCTTCTGTAATCACCCCAAGATCCTTCTCTAGGAGCACGACATCTGCTTCCTCCTTGACGACATCTGTTGCTGTATCAACAGAGATTCCAACATCAGCGGCATGCAGCGCTGGAGCATCGTTAATACCATCACCCATATAACCAACAACATTTCCAGCTTTTTTTAGCGCCAAAATTATCCGCTCTTTTTGTCTGGGCTCTACCTCTGCAAATATGTCTATTTCATTTACGCGCCCTTCCAAGGCATCTGGAGATATCCTGTCCAGTTCAGAGCCGGCGAGCAGACGCGAGCTCGATAGACCTACCTCTCTGCCAACAAAGCGTGCAATAAGCCGATTATCTCCACTGATTATCTTCAATGAAATCCCAAGCTTTCTCAGGGATGCAACGGATTCAGGAGCATCATTTCTTATCGGATCGGAAAGTACAATGAAGCCCAGAAATACACTTTTGCACTCATTGTCTTTCAAAATGTGCATGGAAGAGGAAGATGAATTGTCATCCATGTATCGGTATGAAATGCCTAAAACTCTAAAGCCTTTTTGGCTCAAATCGTTGAATGTGCCCTGTATGATTTCCATAAGGTCGCTATCAAGATCACAAACAACTACAGGGGAAACCTCCACCTTAGAGCATATGTCGAGTACGTTATGGACAGCACCTTTAGTTATCATAATTGGAAGCTTTTCGTGGTGTTTGGTGCTTAGAGCGGTAGTAGTTGTTGTTATCGTTGTTGTTGGCGTCTTGTCTTCTTCTTGGATCAATAGAACACTGAGGCGCTTCCTAGCAAAATCAAATGGAATCTCATCTAGTTTTTGATAATTTGAAATGTCCAGTCCGAGATTTCTTCCTG
>JBQGBZ010000100.1:0-2150 GCA_052038215.1 Nitrososphaera sp. | reverse complement strand
CCACCTTTAGCATTTCACTCTCTGTAACTAACCTTTCTGTGTCTTCTTTGGCATTGCGGGCAATTTTGTCCGACAACGTCCTAAAACAAGCTCAGTTTAATGCCGTAATCCCCTCGTAGTAAGAAATGGACCGGGTGGGAGTTGAAGCCACGACCGCAGCAATGTAATGACATTCCAATGGCTTTCTATCTCTATAATCCCTTTGCTGAATCCCACAAAGACTTGTATCCTTGATGAAGTTCTTTTGCAAGACTTCTTCCAACTACATGTATTGATGCAATGCGCCCTTCTCGGAATAGAGGATTATCTACAACTATAATCGCACTTTTTTTATCAATAACATGAAATGGCGCATGTATCTGCTTTGTAATTTTGAGTTCCATATTTGCTGAATCAGGCAGTCCCTTCAAGAAACCTTGTACTAATTTTTTATTCTCAGTTCCAAAGATAACCTTTGAAGATATATTGTTGCGCTGGATATTGTTGATAATTTCCCGTTTGACACTATGACCATAGACTTTAGCGCCCAAAAGACATGTTGTTTCAAAATAAGATATAGTCTCTGCTCTAGCATCTGCTAAATGCAGTAGATGTTTTTCGATGTGATTTTTCATGCCAAATTGTAAATTGAAAAATGGTTTGTCACTACCACTGATCTTGTCACTCTGTTTTGAAAAGATGCCATCAAGCTCAGATTTTAAAAGAGGCAGAGTATCTTTTATCGACAGTATCTCCCTCTCTTTATTCTTAACAAGTCGGTCCACCCCCAGAGAAGGCTCTAATGCCTTGAATTTTGCTGGCTTTGACTGCTGGACTTCAACAAGTCCTAGAAGCTCAAACTTTTCCATAATTGTGTAAATCTTGCTAGAAGGTACTCCAGATTGTGTGCAAAGCTGTCTGGCGTCACATATTCCTAAAGACAGTAACGCAAAGTATGCCTTTGACTCATACTCTGTTAGCCCTAAACCCTGAAGAGATGATAATAGCTTAGAGTTATTGTCATTGCTATACAATTGTTTTGCGTTTCTTCCAATTTTAGATTTCGCTTCTACTACTGACAGTAGTAGCAAGTAGAAAAACCATAAATACTTTTGGTTGTTCGTGCTCATATGAATTGCAACAATTGCAGCATTAACTACAAGCGTCTTGTTATGACAATTAGTATAATAGCACCCGCAAACATGCTACTGCTTTTTGGTCTTTTTATGAACCCTGTCTCGCAGGAGATTATTTTCAGCGATTCTATGGGTCAGAGCAGCAAATTGGTGGCAGTATGGACTCAGATACACCCTGTTCCGTCACTTGGCTCATTAGCCCCTGCATTGATAATTATGCCATCTATTGCTACCATAGTATTTGCAAGGTTCTATGACCTTCTTCCCACTCAGGACAGAAGACTAAAGGGACTATCTTTTGGCATTACGCTATGGGCACTTGTAGCAGTCTTTTTTGAACTTTTTACCCCCTATGGGTTGTTTGGTGAACCACCAATCCTTCTAGCATACGAACTTACCTTGTGGCTGATAGGTTTGAGCACTATTGGGACTCTTATGGGTGTCTTATATGGTACAAAAGGGAAAAAAGCAGTAGTAGCTGGGGTTGAACAGCAGAAGGGTATGGCTAGGCATTATGAGTGATAGAACAACAGACTCAAGCGTGATTGAAGTAAAGAAGAAGATAGAGATCCTACCAGACGTTACAATGCGTCCTATGTTTGGCTACCAATGCTATTCTGTAAATGGTAAATTCTTTGCAGGGTTTGGAAAGAAGGATAAGTCAATGGTGATAATAATCAGGCTTTCAAAATACCTTCAACTGAAAGCCATTCTTCAAGAGAAGCGTCTGAAAATCAAGCCATTTACTCATGGGGCAAAGATGGGCTGGATTGAGCTAGACATAAACAATATCAACATTGATGAGGCTTTTTGCTGGGTCAAGAAAGGATACGAGCACGCCCTGAATATGTCCAAAAATCCACAGAGCCTAGAAAGAAAAGGACCGGGTGGGGGTTGAACCCACGACCTCAGCAATGCTAAACCTAGACATTTTTCATATTCAAAACTAGCTGTCAACATCCGCTCTTGCGTTGACCCTTTGGTCTTAAAGTCATGCGCATGTCTTCGAGTCCATCATATTAGAAGAAGAGGGCT
>JBQGBZ010000099.1:0-13353 GCA_052038215.1 Nitrososphaera sp. | reverse complement strand
AATTTTTCTCCTAGTCTGCTGTATCTGCTCCTCTTGACTCATTATATAAGAATTTCACGGATACTATATTTAACTATTATAGGAAAAGGCCCCAGATACCGCCGAACTCATCATAAAATCAGTGATTTATCAAGACTGATTAACGTGGTTGTAGCTTCTCCTCCACTTCATCGTCTTATCAAGGCTTAGAGAGTTATTCCCTTATCAAAGGATGGCGAGAATATAGCAGCTAGGATAAAGTTTGCAAACGCATTTACTAGGCTACTTAAAAACAATCAGCTTCTAGGTTTGGGTATTAATTGATATTGTCCCACCTCTTGAATGGAATTGTTGATCTTGCAATTACGAGCCTAGGCAAAGACAATAAAGAGTGTGCTAGATCAGATGCATAAAAGCAAGATTAACTTATAGGGTTAGTTTCTAACAAATTACATTACGTAGGTATCTGTGTTTCGATAAGCTTGGATAACTCTACAACCTTAAAATAAAGCGCGTGTGGTGCACATTTGATACGATACATGTATAGGTCTCGTCCCAAGGAGAAACTCAAAGATGATGTTCTCAAGTTTCTTTCTTCTATGGGCCAAGACCATTCAATATTGTATTATGACATCCTTGGAAGCGAGGCACATTCAATAATGCTCCATGAGAAAGGGCACATTACAGATAACGAATTAAAAAACATCCTGGCTGCTCTTGAAGAGGCAAAGAAAAGACCAGCTAACATCAAGACTGAAGAATACGAGGATATCCATGAAGCCCTTGAAGCGTTTGTTATACAACATTCAGGGATGGAAGCTGGAGGCAAAATGCATATTGCAAGGTCAAGAAATGACCAAGTAGTGCTCGATATAAGGATGAAGATACGAGACGATATCAACGAAATTTGTGCGGCTTTATCTAGCCTAATACAGGGACTCGTGGAGAGAGCAAAAGAAAACAAGCAAGTTCCGATGGTGATGTATACGCATTTACAACAGGCCCAAATAGGGACTTTTTCACATTTCTTACTATCATACGCCTATGGCCTAATGCGTGATATGCAGCGCCTGTATCTGACGTATCATAGGATAAACCAGTCGCCGCTCGGCGCCTGCGCGATAGGCGGCTCCTCTGTCACTATCGATAGAAAAAGAACAGCAGTGCTGCTCGGCTTTGATAGCATAATAAAAAATTCAATCGATGCAACCAGCTCGAGGGATGCATTTCTGGAGTACGCCTCAACACTTGCGATACTTACTAGCACTCTTGGAAGGATTGCAGAGGATTTCATTATCTGGTCAACTACGGAATTTGGCTACGTAGAGCTTGCCGAATCCTATACGTCCACATCTAGTGCGATGCCGCAAAAGAAGAACCCTGATCCTCTGGAACTGACAAGGTCAAAGACGGCGATTGTCACTAGCAACCTTGTGTCAGTGCTTGGCATAGTCAAGGCTCTACCGTCTGGTTACAGCCGAGACTTACAAGACATGAAGGCACCTTTGCTTGGAGCTTCTGCTATAACCCTTGATACCATCAAGATAATGGATCATATAGTAAGATCATTGCAGGTAAATGAGCAACGCATGCGGCAAGCTGCAAGTACCAGTTACGCAATTGCAGTAGATATAGCAGAGCAGCTTTCGATGCAAAAGAAGGTACCTTTCAGGACTGCTCACAGAATAGTTGGAGCCTTGGTGAGCAAGGCCGCAGGTAAGGGAAACACACCTCTAGCCACGCTAGAATTTGATGAGGTTCGTGCAATATTGGACCCTTATAAAGTGAATACTAAACCAGAAGAACTAATGAAAATAATCCATGAAATGACTCCGGAAAAGTCGATTGAAGCTCGAAAATCATCAGGATCGCCTAACCTTTTGGAACAGGAAGAGATGATAAAATCTTTGTCTGAAGGAATAGCAAATTATAGCGTTGGAATCCAAAAACGAACCCGTATGGTCGAAGGTTCATTTTACACTCTTGAGAGAACCGTCAAGAGTTATCTTTCTGCGTGAATGTTATCGTAACATAAGCGACTGCATTTTGTTGAATTCCGTCCTAGTTTGATGCGCTTTATGGTGATTCTATAATTGATCAGAGCAAAATACGTCATTTTAGATGCGATAACATTTATATTATATCCGAAAGCAGTTGATCATCTCATAAAATGTCATTAAAAACAGAGGATCCAAACTACTATGCACACCAGTATAACTGGATGAGCCAAACTGAGCAAGATAGGAGTATAAGGATCCTCGACAGCACGTTGAGAGAAGGGGAGCAGCATCCCGGTGTCTCCTTTACAGTTAAGCAACGGATCCAGATTGCATGGATGCTTGACTCCTTCGGCGTTGACCAGATAGAAATAAGTCCGGTGGTGTCGCCAGATCACCTTGAGGCCACCAAGACTATAATCAAACAAGATCTGCATGCAGATATTCTGGCTCATACTCGAGCAATCAAATCTGATGTCGATGTTGCTATTGACTGTGATGCGACTTGGATTGCAACCTATATGGGGATTTCTGACATACACTTGTCTGCAAAGCTAAAGATAACGCGTGAAGAGGCTAAAATAAGAGCGCTAGAAGTTGCAGACTATATCAAAGCACATGGGATGAAGGCAAGATTCACAATGGAGGACGCTAGTAGGACGGAGCCACACTTTCTCATAGAGATGTGCAAAGAGATGAATACGCGTGGTATTGAAAGGATAAGCATACCTGACACTGTTGGTATAATGCGGCCACGCGGCATGTTTAATTTAGTAAAAATGGTGTATGACAACATCGACACAACTAAGACATCTATTGATGTACACTGCCATAACGATGTTGGTCTAGCACTAGCAAATGCATTAGCTGGGTGTGAAGCAGGCGCTGATCAGATTCATACTACTATAGATGGCTATGGTGAGCGCACAGGAATTCCAAGCTTAGCAGAGGCAGCAGTAGCATTAACTCTCATTTACAAGTCAAAGAACAATCTAAGATTACATATGTTGAGGGATCTCTCAAAGACCATCTCAGAATACGTCGACCTCCAGATCCCCGAATCAAAGCCTGTAGTAGGCGATAGTGCGTACAAGCATAAGGCCGGTACTCATCTTGCTGCGATACTACGGAATCCATCTGCATACGAAATAATTGAACCGAGGACGGTCGGCAACAGACGGAAGATCGTCTTTGGTGAGCTTGCAGGCAAGAATGGTGCGGCCTATCTTCTGTCATTGCTAGGACTCAAAACAGGTAAGGAGGAAGCAGAAACTCTAGCTTATGGTCTAAAGGAGTTAAGGATGGGTGACATACTTGAGCTATACCTTGACGACAGATTGGAGAGAAAGATACTTAATGATGCTGCAGTAAAGGTAAGTCCAACAAGGGAGTAGAGTAGGAAACATGGTAAAGTGTCCTGAATGTGATGCAGAGATCAAGGTGCCATCTGATTCAATAGAGGGAGAAATTGTAACCTGTCCTGACTGTGGTGCAAGCTATGAGCTTGTAAAGTCATCGGACGGCCTTGGAATAAAACCGGCTCAAGTTGTCGGTGAGGACTGGGGTCAGTGAGGCGACAACAAGAACAAGAACAAGAACAGCAACCAGAAGCCAATCGCTGGTCGTCACCACCATCACCACCATCACCACCATCACCATCATCATCAAATCTTTCCAACAAATCGCTTATTTTACTATTTGACAGTATCAGGTGGGAGGAGAAGGCTCTGTACGAAGCCGGCATAAAGAAAGGCGTCAAGATCGAAAACGTAAACTGCAAGAACCTTGCGGTTAACTTGAATGACAAGAATTCAAAATACAGGGAGCAGGTGGTACTCCAGCGAAGCATTAGTTATTTCAAAAGCGTCCATTCTACTGCAGTACTTCAAGGCCTCGGGGCCCGAGTCATAAATCCATTGGAAGCTGCTATAATGTGTGGCAATAAGATGTATGCTCATATGGAGCTTGAAAAGGCTGGGATAAGAACACCAAAAGCTGTGGCAGCATTTTCAGAGGAATCTGCAATCGAAATACTTGATAAGATTGGTTACCCCGCAGTAATCAAACCAACCGTAGGCAGCTGGGGCAGGCTGATAGCACTCTTGCGAGACAAAGATGCAGCAAGAGCAATAATAGAAGATAGGGAGCATATGTTTCCCTTGTATCAAGTATACTATTTTGAAGAATTTGTCAGCCGTCCACCACGTGATATCCGAGCGATAGTGATAGGCGATAAAGTAGCAGCGGCAATCTATCGCTACTCTGGGGCAGGTGAGTGGAAGACCAATATGGCGCTTGGTGGTCACGCTGAAATGTGTCCGGTGACAAATGAGCTTGAAGATATATGCCTCAAAGCCACGAATGCATTGAATGGTCAAATAGTTGGTGTCGACTTGATGGAGAGCAATAGCGAGGGTCTAGTGGTACATGAAGTTAACAATACTACTGAATTTAAAAATACCGTCAGGGTTACCGGCGTTGATATTCCTGGATTGATGGTTGATTACGCCCTTGGTCAAGGAAAGTAGTTAGCGAATTGGTATCACCAAGTTATGCTATAGAACTATTAAGGGAGGCGCTGGATCTTTATACACCGTCCAGATCAGAGGCTGCACTTGCCAACATGCTAAAGGATAGGTGTGTTAACGAGCTTGGGTTCGAGCAGGTCAATATTGATAACGTTGGTAATATTATCGCTACTAAAGGAACTGGTGAGCCCTGTATTCTACTGTGCGGCCACATGGACACTGTTCCGGGGCAAGTGCCAGTAAGGATAGAAGATGGTTACATCTACGGTCGAGGAGCTTCTGACGCAAAATCTCCATTGATATCCATGCTCTTGGCAGCATCTGAATTTCCAAAACAGAGCGGGACTGTCATTTTTACAGGGGTAGTAGATGAAGAAGGAAATGCTACGGGCGTTAAACAACTGGTCAAAAGCAAAATAGGAGTCCATTACGCAGTCTTTGGCGAACCGTCTGGAATTGATAACATCACAGTTGCATACAAGGGAAGGCTTGCAATACGGCTTACATGTGATGTGTGCGAGAGTGCCCATGCGAGCGCACCGTGGCTTGCCAAGAACTCAATTGAGGAAATGTATGACTTTTGGAAGGAGATCAAGTCAGAGCTAGTCCGCGTGGGCACCGCTGAAAATAACGCCAAATCGATAAGCTGCAGTCTCACGGAAATAACAGGCGGCTCAAGCCATAATGTGACACCGCAAAGGTGTAAGGTAACAATAGACATCAGGGTTCCCACCATTACCACCTGTGGGAATGTGCTACGCATTATAGATGATGTCATTACAAGAGTTTCAGCAGAAAGAGGCATCAAGGCAACCTATAGAATAGAGGACCATACAGAACCCTTTGAAGCCGATCACACATCACCTCTTGTCAGAGCTCTTCTGCTTGCCGTCCTCGATGTGCGAAATAAACGACCTTTGCTTTTGCGCAAGACCGGCACTGGCGATATGAACGTACTTGGACACAGCTTCAGGATACCTGTTATCACATATGGGCCAGGAGATGCACACGCCTCACATACCGCCGATGAACGGGTGAATATAGAGGAGTATGTGGCAAGTATAGAAGTGTATAAAAGAGCTCTTTTTCACCTTTCACGTCTACATCATCTAAAGAATAAAAAAAACAGGAGCAATATATAGCGATGACTGCCTTCCTGCTGCATATATGTTATGGTTTGTAGGAACTGGAATAGATGGTTATCGTGGTTTGAGTGTTGCTGCACTAGATGTCTTAAGAAAATGCCAGGTTGTTTATATTGAAAGGTTCACCAGCGCAGTTTCTGAAGGCGACATAAAGGGATTGAACTCTTTGCTTGAAGTGAATATCCAGCCAGTGCAAAGATGGTTTGTTGAAGACGGCAGGGATATCATAGAATCAGCCAGGACCAGAAATGTAGCACTTGTGACATATGGTGATCCGCTTATTGCCACAACTCACTGCGAACTACGCTCAAGAGCTGCCAGAAACTCTGTCAAAACGGCGGTTCTTCATTCAGCATCAGGCATTGCATCTACAATTGGCGAAAGCGGCCTGCATGTTTACAAGTTCGGCAGGATGGTCACAATGATGTCTGAGCTCCACTCTGCTATCACTGTCTATAACACCATTTTTCAAAACCTTCTTACTGGTAACCATACGGTGATTTTGACAGAATACAGCTATAATGATGAAAGCAAAGAGTCGTTTTTCCTCAATCCGTCTTCTGTATTTAATATGTTGCTAGATGTAGAACGAACACATAAGCACCAGATATTTTCTGACGACACCTTTGTTGTAGTCGCCTCCCGGGTGGGGATGCAAGATCAAAAGATCATATCAGGCAAAGTCGGGTCCGTTAGGCAGTTGGAATTTGGAATTGGTCCCCACTCCGTCATTATCACCGGTGCTCTGCATTTTACTGAGATTCAGGCACTTACTTCACTCACAGAAAACATCGATGAGCCAACTGACAATTCTCAAAGTGTCAATAGAATTGAAGCTCAAATGGTGCAGCGCTATGCTCCAAAAGCTAAAGAGGCGGTCCGGGAAATGCGCAAGATTCTGAGCGATGGTACTGACAGTAACAAGGGAATATCTGAAACACTTGAAAATGCTGAATGTTATATTGCGGATGCTGAAGGATTCCTTCGTCAAGGCAAGCTCGAACTAGCGGTATTGAGCATTGGATACGCTGAAGGACTCATAGATGCGATACGGTATCAAAAGGGAATAAATCCTTGGAATACTCCTACTTCTTGACAAGCAGACATATATTACATGTATACTAAGCAAATAAAATATTAGCTAACATGTCAAGCACACAAGAAGAAGGATTTAAACTTCTAAGTGAGGGCAAAATTCAAGAGTTTAATTCTTGGAGGATGATGGCTAAGAACCTGAGAGTCAAACTGGACTTTAGCGATAGAGACTTCTCAGGCAAGGATATATCCGGTGCCTTTCTTAATGGTGTGACTGCAGACAGGGCAAACTTCGTCAATGTGAACCTAACTCGCTCAAATTTAGTCCAGGCAAACCTGAATGGCGCGAACTTTCAAGGTGCCAATCTTAGTGAAACGCTCTTTATGTATGCAGAAATGAAAGAAGCTAGACTTACAAACACTAACTTAGTCAAAACGAACCTAATGTGGGCCAATTTACAGGATGCAGACTTGACAGGATCCAAGATGATGCAAACGATATTTGTTGAATCAAATCTACAAAGGGCCAAGGTCACAGGTCTCGACATGGCTGGAGCGTACGTAAAGTACGCGAAGTTGGAAGGCACTTCTTGGATTGAACAGATCGCCGGACAGCATATGTAGAAGTTTATATTTTTATAGTAAGGAACGTATCCGTCATTGAATACTGTTGTTGAACTGATGACCCTATGTTGTGTTTCCTATCAACTAATTAAATTTCCAAAGGTTTATTAATTATCAAAGATTCTTTTTTATTAGGTATGGCGCAACCCCCTCCTGCAATTGGAGGAAGAGTATCGCGGCGCGATTTTCTGAAATTGATGGCTGCCGCTGGTACTGTCATGACGTTTGCACCCTTTGTCGATTGGGGCAAGTTCTTGCCAAATCCTGCCAGCAATGAGGGTCAGAGAGTTAAGGCTGAGCTTGCGGATGGCACGGTTGTTAACGTAAATACCTTTCCTGTTAATCATTCTGAGGTTATCATTTACCCAAAAAGCGAAGATGCTACGCTGAATCAGGAAGCATTTCGCACATGGCAGTTAATAAGGCTGCCACCGGAACTCGGCGGTGACAAGAATGACGCTTCTGCTTTTAGAGCATTTAGCATGGTATGCCTTCACCTCTGGTGTCTGTGGAAGTACTGGCCTGAGGAAGGTAGGAAGAGAGGCGAATGCCCATGTCATGGAAGCATGTATGACCCTACGACTGGCCAGGCCTTTGCAGGACCTGCGGCACTTCAAGGGCCCCCCTCAAATGTACTCCCATACCTTGGACTTGAAGCTGATTCTAATGGAGATATATTGGTACTACCCCCTACGTGGGACCCTAATGCAAATGGAATAGTTGGATATGGGCGCTACCTTAACGTATGAAAATAGCTTTGTAAGGTTTACCCGGTGGGTATACGCCGGAGTAGAGCGAACCATATTCATGGGGATGAAGTTCACCTTCCCCGGAAGATTCGTAAGCCCACTTGGTTTCCTTGGCATGCTTACTTTTGTCATTTTCATCATACTCGGCATCACTGGTGCACTGCTCATGCTATGGTACGAACCCATACTTGACAGGGCATGGCATAGCGTCGAGAACATAAACGATACCATCCCCTATGGATTCCACATACGCAATATCCATTATCATGCATCAAACGCAATGGTCATGTTGGCATTGCTTCATATGTATTATCAGTATTTCAGTGGCCGCTACAAGATCAGAAATGAGATACTCTGGGTCACAGGCATAATACTTGGTGTATTGACGATCCTTGAAGCATTTACCGGCTATGATATCATATTCAGTGAGCGAGCAGAGCTTGCAATTTCTATTGCTGCATCATTAACCAATTCGATACCCGTGCTGGGGCCTCAGATGAGGGAGGCGTTTTTTGGCGCGGGCTTTCATGATTTTGTCCTGAGATTCTACGCGTTCCATGTATTTCTGCTGCCTATAGCAATGCTTGGGCTCATGGTAGTCCACTTCCCACGGTTTCTCGTATTTGATGTGCCAATGGTCATGGCAATTTCAGGTGCTATTATGCTGACAGGCGGTGTGTTCCCTGTAGGTCTGGGGCTTCCTTTTGAACCTGAGGTGCCGCCTGGTCTCACGGTTCCCGAGTGGTATCTTACTGGACTGTATGCGTTTTTGCGTACAATGTATGACAAGTTTACCACAGGTGTCGCTTGGCCAGGTCTTTTCATATTTGCACTGCTAATTGTTCCTTTCATAGACAGGTACAAGAAATTCTCTTGGAAGGATAGACCAATTATCACTGCACTAGGCATTACGAGCCTTGCGCAGATTATTGTCACTACATACTGGGGATTCTATATTGATCCTGACAGGAATAAGGCGCTGCTTGAAAGATTGGTAATTGATCCTATATTCTTTTACCTAGTTATGATATTGCTCGTCCCGCTATCGTTTGGATTCACTTACATGATGATCAAACTGGCAAAGCATGCAGAGGCAAACGCCAAGCTTCAACCCAAAAAGCCACCCAAAGGTTCAATAAATATGTCTCAAAAGTGGCTCTATGTTCTTTTTGTAGCGCTCCTAGCTTTCCAAGTATATCTCAACATCTCCGCATATTATGCCGTACTTCAAGGAATGAAGAACTACTCTCTATTCATAATAGGCATAATGATGCTGGTCTTTGCAGCAATGTTCCATGTCTATAGATACGGCAGAGCACTCGCAAAGGCACCGCCACCTAGACCTGTCCCGCCTACTCCAGCCAAACCTGCAGCCGTACCTGCCCCTACTCGGCCAGCACCCGCAACTACTACAGGTGAGGTGCAAAAGCCAGTGGCGTCTCCTCCTCCCACTGCATCTACAAGAGTTAGTTCAGAACAAGTGGCCCAGCTTGCCCAACAACAACGACAGCAGCAACAACAATCCCAACAGCATACAACAACATCTGGGGGGACAGCGACAGCAGCAGGAGGCGGCAGCACCAAGACTGAGCAGACATCAGATCAGCCTCGCTTTACTTCATCAGCCAGTAACGAAGGTCCAGACAAAAAGACTCACTGACAATCAAGCTTTATATGTGAAAAAAGTGAAATTCAAGGTCAAAGTATGGTGAATCACGCAGGCGGCATAAGCGTCATTACTTTCGTTGTTGCAGTTGCTTTGAGTATGGGTTATTATCAGTTTGTATACATCCCACAAGCTAATGCAAAACCTATCCTGCCTGATGAAGTGATCAATCCTGCGGAAGCTACAGAAGTTAGCATTGCAGAAGGTTCCTCTCTGCCAACTAACGCGCAGTTCTTTGTTCCAGAAGACGCGCGTGGAACGATAGGAATATCAAATAAAGTAGTTTGGAGTAATACCGATATAACTGGCCACACAGTAACTACAGACGACGGCTACACTGATCTTATCAACGGAGTTTTTGACTCCACTCAGCAGCTGGGTACCATTTTGATGCCCGGCGAGACGTTCGAATTCACATTTACCCAAGTTGGCGAATATCCATACCATTGTGAACCTCATCCACATATGCAGGCTGTTGTAGAAATCGTAGAGAGCTTCGCTTAAGCTTTTATTATTTTCGTGTGTGCAATATCACTTACCACTTCTTTATGCTCTTGTATTATCGAAACGCGGAACTTAACGTTTGAGTATTCGCCTGAAGGAACATGATTAGTGGTGGCGGTGAAGTTAATAGTAGTGCTACCTGCAAGCTCTGACTTAAAGATTGATAGTCGTGCATAAGGATGTTTGATATTTTTTCCATTTAGGTTAGTGTATGAAAATACGTCACTCGAGTTCTCTATCTGAGAGTTTATTACTATACTGTCAAATCGTCCGCTGTAATTAATGACTACAACACCATGTAGGTCATTCCCTGCTACTATGGAGCTTTCCTCTAAAGAAATTGAGACTTCCTTCTGTGTCCTCAAGCAGACGACAAGATGTCATCAAGACAGATTTAAATCAATTCACGGGTTGTGAGCTTCTTTGCATTCACTCTTTTATGTAATAAATTAAAGATTCAATACTGTAACTTGATATCGATGTATGCACTCCGTTGGTTGCGCAAGGAGAGATATTGCTTATTTTTGTCTCACCCTGTTGATACATTGTATTTGAGCAAAGAGGGAGTACACTGGATTATTACTTCTAAAATACACAGTTAGAAAGTTAAATTGTGAATCAGGAACCAGGCTTTAACTTTCTTGCCATCGTGCCTCTCGCTTTCACTACCTTAATCTGTGTCTGTAAAAGATCCTTGTAACTTTGAAGTAATTTTATCTGCTCGTCATAGCCTTCCTTACGGATCTCAATCATCGTCTTTTCAAAGAGCCCGACCAAAGTATTGAGGATATCTTCCAAAGATTGAATATCTTTTGAATCAGTTGGGACAGCATTACCGATGGTTTCTTCTTTTAGCCGTTTACCTGTTCCCTTTGCAGAATCCTTTGCGTCTTTGATAGACGCGGCTATCCATTCTTTTAGTGATTCTCCTGCCTTCTTAGCATCATCAGAAATTGATATTTTCTGCTCTTTTGGAGTTTGAGTCATAGCGGAGTAAGGAGAACCTATTACTGTACTATCAAAAGCACTTGTAAAGATCGTCAGCGGGGGCATCACTACAGAGGTAGCATCTTTGGAATTATCAATCGCGTTAGTCGTAGCCATCACCACAATTGCCTTCGACTCTTGCCAAGCCAACCAATCGTTGTCTTTGATATTTTTCCCCTCAATTGGTGCGTATCGATACCAGTCATAGTATTAGCAGCTTGTTTTCTTGATCTTATTTGTTTTAAAAACCCCGATGTTTGCGAAGATCCGCGCCTTCTTTTATGTATTACAATAGCAACTAGCATTATAGTCAAAGTAACGACGGTCAGCGATGACGCTAATGTTGATGTCCTTTTGTTCCACATCATTTTTCGTTATCCGCCTCCCCTGATGCTCATCTATTTGTGACCCTAAATCTAACGTTCGATACATTGCCGTCTAAATAAATGTAGGTTCACTCAATAGGTATCATCTTCTTACAGAAGATAGAAACATCTATGAAAGATTTGGTAATCAGCGTATATGCGTATGTTATTACCGCGATCCTTGGGATACACAAGGAGCCCTACTATTTACGTACCATACGTCTTCTAATGAATTTATGGAGCATATTAATCGCTTTACGGTTTTTCGTAATGTAAAATCTTCCCTTTGATTTTTTGATAACAAGACCTTTGCATGATATTATTCCCATCATACCAGGGAAAAATGATAGGAATGTGAAGCAATGGGCGATTATGAGAATAATGTTTGAGATTATAGATACGAATACTTCAAATATTACATATTGGGGAACTTTATTATGATTATTTCCAAGGATGATCTTATAAAACGGAAGAGCCTGTCCACCTTATTTGTCGTAGAATCGTTATGCTTGTCAGCAACTGTGGGAACGCAATATACGCAAGGTTTCGCACGCATATGGGCTGAAAAATAACAAAGGATATAGGAAAAACATGCAAAATTCTTTGTTCTCCACAGTTGATTTTGCCAACGAGCCACAAGTTGCATCCTTTCTGAATTCGTTGCCTCAAACATTCGTAGAAGCTAAAAAGTTGCTTTCTTCAAATCAGATAGTTGTTGATTACGATATATTGCAGAACAGAGTCAAGCTTGGAGCGTTGATGCGTAAATTTCATTCTGAAGCTGGTACGCTTTCTGATAACATAAAAAATCAACGCACTCTGCTAAACGACCCTGCTACAAAGCTGCTTGTTTCCACTCATCAGCCAAATCTGTTCGCATATGGTGGCGTCTTTAAAAAAATTGTATTGCTCGAAATGTTGAAAGAAACAATTGAAAAAAACAGTCACGCACGAATTATTAATCTGTTCGTTGTAATTGATCATGATTTTATCGATGAGATTTGGATGAGACGAGCTCAGGTACCAAGTTTTCATCATTCATCTGGCTTGCTGCAACTTAGGTTTTCTGTGGGACCTGCAGAGAAGTGGAAGATGGTATGCAATGTCCCTCGACCTCGAGAGACGATCCTGTATAATTGGAAAAGACAGATTATCTCATGGATAAAAAAATCATCGTCATCGCCTTATGAGCGGGAGAAAATGATCGACAATTTAAATCGATTCTGGGAACAAGTAGAGATCGCTTATTCCAAAGCAACATCTTATTCAGACTTGAATTCATTCCTGATATCGAGGATCGTAAACGGCATATGGGGATATAACACCTTGTTTGTAAGGCTATCGGAAATACCACACATCTTTAAGAATGGGTTCGAGTTTTTAATATCAAATCACAGAACCTACACAGACATCCTGCGTCAAACCGAACAAGAATTTATATCGCGCGGTATACATACCGGTGTAAGTTTCAAATCGCATGAGAAGGCTCCCATATGGCTTCATTGTGAATGCGGAAGCAAAGCTCCTGTTAGTATATTACCCATCTCTCAAATTGGAAAATTAGCGCTCAAGGGTTCATGTATGTCGTGCAAAAAGGAGTTGACTTTAGAGCTGGGCGATGAGGATTGCTACTCCAATTTTTCGAAAACTATTAGCTCTGTCTCTCCAAGGGCAATTGCGATTCCCTTGTTGCTTTCTCGGGATTTAGACGTTTCATGCTATTGTTCTGGAAAAGGAGGACTAGGATATCTTATGGATGCTAATGCAATTAGCA
>JBQGBZ010000098.1:0-4036 GCA_052038215.1 Nitrososphaera sp. | reverse complement strand
TTTCCTTCACCTTCGACTGCTTATACCCTTCAGAAAAGAATGTTTACCGAGGCGGGGCTGGAACCTAGGATTCGTGAAGGGGCATTTGGCACAATGTTGGCCATGTTAAAGGCAAAGCAGGTCGATATAGCTCTAGAACTGGAACCAAATGTCTCACAGCCCGTAGCTCAAGGGGCACATGTGGTTTACTCTCTTGCCGACAGATACGGAGATTTTGCAATCACAGGCCTCACTACCACACCAGCCTTGATAGACAGCAAGCCCGAGTTTGTCCGCGCTGTTTCTTGTTCCATTCAACAAGCTTTGGGTTTCATTCGTGCAGAACCTAACCGTACACTAGAGATATTACAGCGCAGATTTCCAGAAATCGACAGCGCTATTGCAAAGTCTGCGCTTGATAGGGTAGTCCAAGCCAACATTATTCCTGAAACAGTAGTTATAAGTCGTGACGCATGGAAAAAGGCAATAGACCTTAGAGTGGAGGTGGGAGATATAAGCACACCCTCTCGCTATGAACAATTCATATATGATGTTGAAGCCAAATGGGCTGCAAATACATGTCAGTACAAACCTAACAAATTAGTAGAAAGCACTACAAAACATTAAAACAGGACAATAATCATATATATGAAAACTCTGCAGATACTCCAGCAAGAACGTCACTTTCTCTACCTGCCACTCTATTATGCTCATCATATGGATTATTTTGGCTATATACCAGCTGCCAAGATCGAGATAGTGAACTCCTCAGAACATGTAGATGAAGCTGTATATAACAGGTTAATGTCTCCTCATATACACAGAAATGATAAGGTAGCGTTTGCGGTTGTTGATCCTGCATATGCTCTGCGCAATCCACAGGTGGGGCACCTAACATCTGCCATACTAGGCGGCTTGATTACTAATGCAGCGTTCTGGGCAGTGGATAGAAGCCATCGTCGTCTTACTCACCTTGAGGAACTCAGCAGTTATGACAAAATAATCAGTTTTAAGCCGGGCAGTACGTCTTATGGTATCGCTAAACGAATTTTCGGCAATAGAACGAATGGAGATGAGAATATTATAAAAGTAGATCCAGGGAGAGAACTCATTGCACTTACTCAAAATCCTCCAGGAACAATAGCTCTAAGCCCTGATATTCTTGAAATAACGTATCTGACTGTAAACCCTGTCTACAGTGTAGAAATGACATTAGGTACAACACCAGATTATAGCAATGTATTAGTGACAGCAATTGTGTCCAGAAAAGATATAATTGAAAACTATAGAGAAGTAGCCTTTGGCCTAATCAAAGCTTTACAGCATTCACTGATACATATTAAATTGGGGCTTGCTAGCGTAGAGATATTCGCTCATGAATATTTTCTTAAAGAGTCTGAAGTAGTTAGAACCGCCTTGAATGCTGCTGCAGCTGCGCAGGTATATCCATCAGACTTAGGAATTACTGAGACAAACTGGCTCCAAGCTGCGCGTGCTGCTGCTTATACGGACGGAGCCAGCTTCGATGCTGAAGCTGAAAGAAGGGCTCGCGAATGCTATAACATGATTGTGACTCCCTATGAGGAGATACCACGGAGGGCTTGGCAGGAAGTGCTCACTAACTGGTCAC
Source organism: Nitrososphaera sp. (assembly GCA_052038215.1). Taxonomy (GTDB): domain Archaea; phylum Thermoproteota; class Nitrososphaeria; order Nitrososphaerales; family Nitrososphaeraceae; genus Nitrososphaera. Next base: position 2,427 of record JBQGBZ010000098.1, on the reverse strand, counting down.
CTGAGCCAGCAGTAATACCGAAGCAGAGTAATATGAGTATTCTAGCCGTCATTGCATATAGTGGTATGGTTCTCCTTGGCGGCTTGATGGCACAGGTCGGCGGATGGAAGCTATTCCTAAGTTCTACTGGTCTTGTGCTCATTTTTTCAATACTTGAGCATTTATCTGTCCTAAAAGCAAAAAAGGTAGAGATAATCATAAATAGGCTTCTCGTATGTATCTCCTTGATTATTGTTCTCCTTGGATTTCTACTCGCATGGAGTAACGATGTAATTATTTCAATCATCGTTGGTGTTATTCTAGGAGGGATTGGAATTTTTGTGAATATCATGGTGAGAGATAAATAGCTATGGCTCTAGATATTGAGGTTGACGATATTACAAAAAGCTTTATGCATGCTGATCGTCGTGTAACAGCTGTTCAAGGTGTCTCATTAAAAGTTGAAAGAGGATCGCTCTTCGCTGTGGTAGGTCCCAGTGGTTGTGGCAAGTCGACTCTACTACGTCTAATACTAGGGTTAACAAGCCCTGACAAAGGAAAACTTTGGTTAGATCCAGAGAGGAAAAAACAAGGGACAGCGTATATTCAGCAGTCAAATACTCTTCTTCCATGGAGAACTGCTTTGCAGAATGTAGCTCTCGGGATTGAGTTGAAAGAAAAAATTACTCCCGGTATTGTACAAGGTTTACGAGAAGAGTTTGAACGCTTTGGTTTAAAAGGATTTGAGAACAGCTTAGTGTCGGAGTTGTCAGGTGGTATGCAACAAAGAGTAACTCTGTTACGGGCCTTAGTGTCAAGACCTGCTATCCTCTTCTGTGACGAGCCGTTTTCTGCTATCGACTTTGTTACACGGCTAGAACTGAACACAGAATTTAAAAAAATGTCCAAATTGCGAGGCATAACAACAATTCTTGTTACACATAACATCGATGAGGCGATCTTTTTGGGTGATCGGGTTGGTGTAATGAGTGGGCGTCCAGGAAGGATCATTAAGCAATATTGCCCAAAATTATCTATAGCACCTACTGATTCCGTGGAGAGTCGTAAATCGCCAGAATTTAATCAGTTGTTTGAGGCAATATGGAGAGATCTGCGAAGTTACGGGAGATAATCGATTGTGAAGAATCGCCGTTTAGTGATCTCTCTTATACAGCTAGCTTTTGCGCTGATTATTCTTCTATTATGGGAAATTGCCGGCAGAGAATCTAAGGACATTTACTTTCTCTTAGGTACTCCGACAGCAATAGCTTCAGAGTTTTTGGATCTTCTTTTTAAGAAACAATTGTTATCACATTTTTTTACGACAGGATCTGAAGCCTTATTAGGGCTTATTATAGGAACTCTTTTAGGTAGTATTTGCGGTTTATTCCTGTGGTACTCAGAGACTATTGCTGCAATATCACAGCCATTTGTTATAGGCCTTAGTACACTTCCTATATTTGCTTTTGCTCCTTTAATGATTGTCTGGTTTGGTGTTGATCTGAGAATGAAGGTCGCGCTATCAGCCTTCTCGACAGTTTTTGTGGCCTTTAACCAGACACACAGAGGCGCATTGCTGGTTGGGGGGGAATATGTTGAGATGATCCGTGGTATGAACGCTAGCAAAACAGCAACCTTTGTGAAAGTTGTCGTGCCAGGGGCATTTGATTGGGTTCTTAGTTCAATGAGACTAAATGTAGGATTTGCTTTGCTTGGCGCTTTTATTGGTGAGTTTATTTCTGCTGATAGAGGCCTTGGTTATTTAATCCTGCGTGCAGGTGGACTCTACAATATCCCCAGAGCATTTGCTGCATCTATTGGAATCATAGTATTGGCCCTGATTATGGATTTTGGTGCACAGCTTATCGAAAAAAAAAGATATGCTGTAATTCAGCTACTAAGCGTACCTAGACGTCTATGGCGATAAAACGGCTAGCAGGGACGACCACACTAATTACTGGATGGTGTCTAGCAAACTGTCCTAAGTTAGGATGAAATTCACACGAAATTTAGTTGTGCACTGATCGAGTAGAAACCGCCTTGTGTGACTTCATAGAAGTCCATCTACGCTTTAGAAAACATCACTTGTTATAGTAAAGCCTTCTGGGTTATTCGAAAGTCTATTCCTTTCGACCAATTTCTTATTCTCACCTTCACTCTTATATTGGTGGATAATAGAGCCATCTCTCATTTTATCCAGATTACCATTAGGCGTTCTTACTAAAACCTTGCGCCCCTTTTCGCGATGATGTATAACAAATGTAGAATTGGATAAATTTTCGTTTATCCGACTGATGTCCTCTTCACTTGAGTTTATCCCGCTTTCTTTCTGGTATGATGCGCCTCTGACATCACAAGACTGTGACAGGAGGCACGACCCATGGCTGGTTTACGGTTCACCGACGTACAGTCCCGCCCGCTAGAGTTCCTGGATTTCACCAGCTTGAC
>JBQGBZ010000097.1:0-2602 GCA_052038215.1 Nitrososphaera sp. | reverse complement strand
CCCCGCTGCCATCACCAAAGTTCCATCTATAACTATAAGGCTCAATGCCTCCTGTTACGTTGGCTTCAAATTCAAAGGTAGCTGGTGCTATTCCTTCTGTACCATTTGAAATGATTTCAACTAATGTTAGGGGCGGTGGTGGCGGCGGTTCATCTACGATGATTGGCATATTATCTGCTTCAGCTTGACCAGTAGAGTCTATAACGATAAGACTGACATTGTATATGCCAGATATGTAAAATGTATGCTCAATATCTTCTTCATCATCATCAGTTGCCCCGCTGCCATCACCAAAGTTCCATCTATAACTATAAGGCTCAATGCCTCCTGTTACGTTGGCTTCAAATTCAAAGGTAGCTGGTGCTATTCCTTCTGTACCATTTGAAATAATATCCACTGCTGTTAGAGGCGGGGGTTCATCAACGATGATTAGTATGCTGTCAGCTGCAGTTCTACCAGTAGAGTCTGTAACTGAAGCTCTCACATTATACATGCCAGCTATGTCAAACATATGTTCAATAGTTTCGTCGTTTTCTTCTCCTCCTCCTTCTCCGATGCCGCTGCCATCACTAAAGTCCCACCTGATAGTATGGGGTTCCATGCCTCCTGTCACATCTGCTTCAAATTCAAAGGTAGCTGGTGCTATTCCTTCTGTACCATCTGAAGAAGTGATTTCAACTGTAAGAGGTTCTGCAGTAGATGCTGCTATTAACTCAAATGAATCAAATACCTGCCTGACTGGTGGAGGTAATGAAGTTGATGTTGGTCCCGCTAAAGCGCTGCTGATAGAGGATCTTGTTGTCTCTTCAGCAGTAGCAGTAGCTGTGAAATTACCTTCATAAAAGATGCTATATCCAGTCATCGTTCCCAAGTTGCGAGGCGTTGCAGCTGTAGCAGTCAAAATGAAATAGCCTCTTTTTGTTTCGTTTGGAGCTGAGCTAGTGCTGTATGTCATCTCTACAAGCTTGGCTGGTATTGCCGTCGTTGTCGATGCCATTCTTATATTATTACTTGGATCTATAGTACTGTTGTCAACATTAATTGTCGTATCCATGCTATTTACAATATTGAAGTCCAGATAACCAACCTCCTGGAGCTTTTGTAAATGATATGCTAAAACAGCATTAGGTACAGTGCTCCAGTTCTCGATGATAGGGAAAACATCGTCATCAGAAGGAATCCCGAGTCTGGCACCCAGGTTAGGGTATCGTATAATGTGAATGACTTCTTCCCCTGCATGTTGACAGCTGCCGATGTATCTGTTGCTCGTGCTGCCGTTGCTACTAACATTTGAAGATGCTACTGATTGTTCCTGATGCAACTGCTGCGGGCATAGTTGCGCTAATAGACCATAGCCTCGAAGAACCTCTGCCGCTAGAGTAAAGCTTGTATTGTTTATGTCTTGAATTACCCAGCCTTCTGGTAGCTTTACTCTAAAGCTATCTTTTGAATTTAATAGTGTTGGGCTCGGTGGTATTGATGATGGTTGTTGACTTGTCTGTAATTGTTGTTGTTGTGCGCTACTAATTGTGAAATTGGCACCCAAACAAATTACAGCGATTACTGCTGCCGCAGCGGTAAGCGCTATCGCCTTAGATGGTGAAACCAAAATGCCCACGGACATGTCCATGATGTATATGTATAAGAAACCACGCGTTTTAAGAAAACATAAGGGTTATGCTTGGTCACTCTATAAAAAAATTGTTATGATAGATTGTAAAAATAAGTTCAGAATGATGTTATAGCTGTCGGCTGCTAAAATCTTACTATTAAGCCTAATCGAATTTGCAGCCTCATTGTGTATCTATATCACTGAAGGGATGTTTCCTTTTACTCAATTTGATAGAGATGCTGGCTTCGTTAAAGACCCCTCATTTGCACTCAGGTCATGGGTTCAACTCCCACCCGGTCCATTTCTTACTACGAGGTAACTACGGTATTATTTTGAATTCAATTTAGATAATTGTCAGACAAATTCAGCAGCAATGCCAATGAGCTTTGTTTCACACTACAAGGTGACCTGCGTATCAGTCAAACTTTGCAGGAAGCATTACTAGATATCTCTATTATAGCTTTACTTCATCTATTTTTTGAGTTCAACAATCACTCCACCGGCATCCTCTGTTCCAATATTCTCTACAGTATGTGAGATTCCATCTAGCCATACTGCCTGACCACGTTTGAGGTCGGTATCCTCGCTTTTACCATTTGGAAAAGTAAACCTAAGTCGTTGGTCATTCATGACAATTGCTACACTTCTAGGGTGAGAATGCATTTCTGACTTTCCGCCCCGTTTCATTTGGAATTCAAGGACACGCACTGCGTCATTTTCAAGTAAGACCTTATAGCTGTCTGGTGCCACTTTAACAGCATCATCATGATGTGTCATAGACTTTCCTGAATCTGGGTAAAACTTAAGCATTGCTGAGGCCGTGGGTTCAACTCCCACCCGGTCCATTTCTATCAATCTGGTAAACTACGGCATTAAATCAAGCTTGTTTTAGGCAGTTGTCGGACAGAATGCATAGCAATACCAGTGGTGGATGTCTATCTTCAGCTTTCGCTATAATTCATTTCGCCCTTTCGTCCTCCTCCTCTCTTG
>JBQGBZ010000096.1:0-6203 GCA_052038215.1 Nitrososphaera sp. | reverse complement strand
CGAATGCTTGCTCAGCAAGCATTCATTGATAAATTAGCTTGTAATTGTTCCAAAGAAAGACTACTATTCTTCGTTAGTCTTCAATCCTAATTCTAAGTATACCAACTCAAACTACTTCTACTTGTATTTATCAGGCTGACTGGACTAATGCTGACAGAGCTTGAACTATCACTAATTTTCGCGCCATAACGCCCTTGTCTTGGCCAGGATGACAAATGCTAACAGATATGCAACTTGGACCGCAAACCCAAATTCAAGTGACCAATCAGCCGGTATTGGGATGTTCATGATATCTTGTAGCATCAGTGATGCATGAGTTGTCGGTACAGCATAGGCAAGAGGCCGCAGCGTCTCTGGCATTATGTCCACGGAATAGAATACCGGCGGTATCACAGCAAGTATTACATTTACGAAGGAAATCACCTGGGTGGCATTTCTCATATGGAGCATATGAGATGACAGAAAGAACCCCATAGCTGACATGGCTCCCCAAATCAAAAGAATGGTTGCCACTAACAGAGGTATGCTTAATACTGATCCAAAATAGACAACAAGAGTCGCTAGCACTATAAGCGCTGGGAGTCCGAATAGTAGCTCGGATAGGGCAAGTCCTACCATGTATGTCAATGGTGAAACAGGTGAGGCAACAAATACATCCTGCACCTTGTATTCTGTTTTGTAAAAGGAGATGTCTTGACCAAGTGCAAGACCATATCCTACTAGGGCCATCACCAGACTCCCAGCTACGGCAAAGTGAATGTACTGGCCTCCACTTACTACGAAAAGTACAAACAACAGAGAGAACGGACTTATTGCCGTAAAGACTAATGACATAGGATTCCTTCTTAACCAGAGAACGCCTGTCATGTATGCGATAAGCAATACCTGACGTACAGGCAATAAGTTACTCTTTGCGATTTTGTTCATCTACAATACCATTACCCATAATGTAAACGAAGACGTCATCGAGTGTGACTGAAGAGACCGTAAAGGACAGGTTATGTCGCAATGCAAGATCAGATAGCTCATGCACTGCAGATTCGAAAGTGAATATGCGGAGCATTCCTGCACCAGTGTCAACGACCGATCCGTAAGATTTCAAAGTGTCGACGTCTAACGTGTCACGTGCTATGTCTACCCGAATATTCTGAGGTATAATCCTGCGTAACTCTTGAATGGTACCTTGGGCAACAATCATACCATTATCAATAATTACTATATAATCAGATAGCATTTCCGCTTCATCCATATAGTGCGTTGTCAGCAGAATGGAGCCTCCCTTGTGTTTCCAATCCTTGATGGCTGTCCAGACTTGCCGTCGAGACACTGGGTCAAGTCCGATAGTTGGCTCATCAAGGAAGAGAAGCTGTGCATCAGTTGCCATTGCCATGGCGACAAGGATCTTTTGCTTCATTCCCCCTGATAGGTTCATTGCAGGAATATCTCTTGTCCCATAGATCTCTAATTTTCGCAGCATTATCTCGGTTTTGTCTCTTGCTTCACTCTTACTGTCTCCTCTTATTTGAAGCCAGTTGTGGACATGATCCCAGGGAGTAAGAGCTCGGAGTGGCCTGCCTTCCTGTGGCACGATAGATATCAGATCGCGCACATGTCTTGCTTGAGTGACTGCATCATAACCGAGCACATTTATTGTACCGGAAGTAGGCAGTAATTGAGTAGCACACATCCTCACAAAGGTAGTCTTCCCTGCCCCATTTCTTCCCAGTAGCGTAAATATTTTGCCTGCCTCCACTTTTAAAGAAAGGTCTTTGACTGCAGGATGACTTGAATTCCTGTATATTTTAGTGACATTGACAGCATCGATGGCAAGCATCAAGCTAGTGTGTACAAACCTATAATGTAGACCTTCTGCTTGGAGTATGCAAGAGTGGGGAGATTACCATTTCAGATATGCAAATAAGTCCCCACTGTGAAAACTATCATGTTAATGAGAAGAGAGTTCATAGTTGCCAGAATTGAAGCATCTCAGGATGGCAGCCCGTACGTATACGTCACATTCAATGACCCCAAAGAATACAAACCCGACAGACCGACCATGAATCCCTTTGGCCCGAACGTAACTTCTATTGAGGATCTCATGAAAAACATGCCAAAAGTCATCACAAATATTGGCTTTATGGGTCCAGGCCTAACTGATTCTCCGACTATAAAATTCAGCATGCATGAGTATCAAGACATGGGCATTAAGGTTGGCGACAAAGTATACATCGAAATACAAAAGGCAGATGCCAGTGGTGGGATATGACCATCCAGCAATACAACAGTAAGGCATAGGAAGCTTGGATTTAAATACAGAGGAAGTTAATACAAGCCAATTGGAACAACAGAAGAATAGCAGAATGCGAGTAGAAGTAAAGGGACTAGTACTTATACTCATTCACACACCCTTTGGCATTGAATTCTTCGATAAGGTCGCCAAATGGCGCATTTCAAAATTATATGCCCGGTTTAACACATATCTAATGCCTGCAATAACTGCGTTGGCTATATTTCTTATTCTAGGTTCCCTAATGGTCATGTTTGGAGATGCCCAGGCAAGGGAAGGTGTACGAGGCGTTGGTCCAGCAGCTAACCTATTGATTCCCGGGTTCAATCCGTATTTGCCCATAACATATGGTTTGGCAGCTCTCGTTATTACCATTATCATCCATGAGGCAGGACACGGCGTTGTGGCAAGAGTGCATAACATTAAAGTTGATTCTACCGGAATTGTACTATTTCTTGTCATACCTATCGGCGCGTTTGTAAATATTGAAAGGGATGAGCTAAACCGAGCAACCCTCAAACAAAAGAGCGCTGTCCTGACTGCTGGTCCACTCAACAATATGATATTAGCAGCCGCATGTTTGTTCGGAATGTACTTTGTAATTTCTACCCTTGTTCCTCTTCCAGCTAACCCTGATGCTCCACAGTTTGGCGTAATGGTGATCAGCGTAAATAGTGGCTCTCTAGCTGAATCTGCAGGAATTGAGGACGGATCGGTGATTCAGTATATTGCAGGCCAGCAGATTACATCACTTGCTGATTTGAGCGAGAATCTTCGGAGAAACCTTGGCAGTACTATCGAAATGACCTGGATCAACAATGCTGGAGACACTATAGTCCGTCAGGTGACACTCCCTTCAGCGGTAGAGCCAGGCAGAGGAACCTTAGGTGTCAGTGTGACTGCTCTATCACAAGATCCTCAGGAGGTCCTTAACACATACAAGAACCAGTTTACTCAAAACCCTCTGGCTATTCTCCTTCCACCAACCTTTCAACAGGGTTTTGTGCCCTTCTCTGATCTCATGGCTCCAAAGTATACCTCGACTGTTTTTGGAGACGCATTTGCTCCTATTGCCAATATGCTATTCTGGCTTTGGTTCATCAACTTTAATGTCGGTATATTCAATGCACTGCCATTAGGCCCACTCGACGGAGGCCAGCTGTATGGTGCTTTAATAGAGAAAAAAGCGAAGTCCAAAGCGATGGCAAGAAACGCAAATATGCTAATGACTCTTGTAATGGTTGCCATTGTATTCGCGGTGTTAGTGCTACCGTACGTCGGATTCTAAAAAGCACTATCCTTTTATAATGGAGTCACGGATATAGTACCGGCTTATTACTACTTTGTGCCTTATACAATTGATCGTAGCCTGAAGGCATATACAGTTGGAGTATAGCCAGATGAGCGATAATGGAGGAATTAGAAAAGAATCAAAAGGTTGGCGAAACTGTATCTCAACCTGGACAGACGACGAGAACAACACCACCAACAATAACAACTACCTTTCCAAAGGGGAATAGGGCATCAGCAACAACAGCAACAAGACCCCCAGGATCAGCAAGAGGGTTATCTGGAGAAGAGATCGACAATGGCATCACAAAGGTTACTACTCAGAGCGAGGAGGCAGTCAGCAAAGTAATACTCAAATCCATTCCCTCAGACTCTCAGATAACGTTTGTGAGATTTGAAGGCCCGAATATTGCGCTTTATACCAAGAACCCAAAGTTTGCGCTCACTGAGTTGACTTATTTCTTGTCTTCCTTATCGAAGACTTTGAAAAAGCGATTCATTATTCGCACTGATCCTTCAAGCAGGTTACCAGAGGATCAGACTAGACAAGCAGTAGTAAAATTGCTTCCAAAAGATGTGCAGGTGTCAGCAATATTTTGCGACGATGCAACAGGCGAAGTAGTTCTCGAAGTCAGCAAACCGGAAGCTATAGATCCTAATATGCTTGTGCAAATTGCTCAATCCACAGGCTGGATAGCACATACTAGACGCTCGCCTCATATTCCATCATCGAGCATCAATACTTTGCACTCCACTCTAAAGAGCTCTGCAAAAGAGAGAACGGAGTTTCTGCAAAAGCTGGGCAAACGCGTATTCCGGCAGTCCCTTGTAGTTAGCAGTGTCAATGGGAATGATGCAATGCCTTCTCGCAGGCGACAACAACAGCAAACCATTGCTACCATAGATTCATCTGCTATGAGTGAGCCACGACCTAATAAGCTTCAATCGTGGTCTATGAGCAGAGAAGAAGTTATGCTATTTTGTCTTGGCGGCGTCAAACAGGTAGGCAGGTCTTGTTTTGTTGTAGTAACCCCAGAGACGAAGGTGATGCTTGACTGCGGTATAAACCCCGGCGAAATGTCAGGGCTTGACGCCTATCCTCGACTTGATTGGTTCAATTTTGACCTTGACGATTTGGATGCAGTGGTAATAAGCCATGCACACATTGATCATCAGGGCTTTTTGCCGACACTTTTCAAGTATGGCTATAGAGGACCTGTCTACTGCACTGAACCTACTTTGCCATTGATGATCCTCCTCCAGACAGACTCTGTCAAGATTGCAAACAGCAATGGCTCATACTTACCATACGCAGCAAGGGACGTTAATGAAGTTATCAAGCACTGTATCACATTGCCATATGGTAAGCCAACCGATATTTCACCAGACGTGACGATTACGCTCAACAACGCAGGACATATTATGGGCAGTGCTACGGTTCATCTTAATATTTCTGGTGCCCATAACATTTTGTACTCTGGAGACTATAAATATGCCCGGACACAGTTGCTCGACAGCGCAGTATCTATTTATCCGAGAGTAGAAACGCTGATCACTGAAAGCACCTATGGTAACACAACGGATGTCATGCCTGATCAACAGTCGGTATATCGAGGTTTCACCGAATCCATAAACAAAACATTGATGGAGGGTGGAAAGGTTCTTCTACCTGTTCCTGCCGTTGGAAGGGCTCAAGAGATAATGCTTGTCATGGCAAAGGAGATGAAGGATGGCAGGCTTATTGAATCGCCAATATATATTGAGGGAATGATTTCTGAGGCCAGTGCCATACATATGTCGTATGCTCACTATCTTGGCTCAGATGTTCGCAAGTCCGTATCACAGGGCATAAATCCATTTCAGTCAGACTACTTCACAGTCATTAGCGGATACGGCAAGCGAGACGATATACTCAATGACGAAAACCCTGCAATAGTGATGGCAACGTCTGGAATGCTTGAAGGCGGCCCGTCTGTAGAATACTTTAAGGAACTTGCACCAAACCCAAAGAACAAAATTATATTTGTCTCTTACCAGATCAATGGCACACTTGGCAGGCGAGTCCTTGACGGAGCGATGTCTGAAGTTAGTATGATGGACAAGTCCGGAAAGGTCAAAGTTGTTCCTGTCCGCAGCCAAACACAAAAGATAGACGGATTTTCAGGTCACTCCGACTTTAACCAGATACTGAACTTTGTATCCCGAATCAGGCCAAAACGTGTTCTGGTCAATCATGGCGAGAAAAGCAAGTCGGAAAATGTGGCAAGTGCCGTCTATTCTCGACTCAAAATCCGCTCTGGTGTCCCCGATAACAGAGAGATCGTACGATTAAGATAAAAGCCTTCTATTATCCGCATTAATATTACTGTCTTCTCGTCAAGTTATAATTTGCAATAGTTTTATTTTTGATACAGCAGCTGTAGTTGGAGCCATGAAAAATAATATTCTACATATTTTCATAACCCTCTAATTGATAATACTCTGCTGTTATCGTGGCTACTTCTCTTCCTCCATTTCTTCAATCACTACTTTCTAAATTCACGATGAACTCATTCAGTGCATTTAAGCCAGTCTCACGGTTTTGCTTAAATGACGCTGCTATCTTTGGGTTGACCTTGAGATTTCT
>JBQGBZ010000095.1:0-6912 GCA_052038215.1 Nitrososphaera sp. | reverse complement strand
CATTTTCTTTTAAAACCTTAGTTATACCTGACTCTATTGTTTCTTTGCTTGTGTCCCAGTGTAATCCTATCCCAACCACGAATGTCTTGGGTCGATAAATAACTGATTTGCTGATGACCACTTCATCTGATAGCACTTTATCTGTAATTATTAATGCTGCCTTGTATTCTTGGGATTTTATTTTCTCAACGCTATCTACAACGCTAACATTCCCAGGGAGTGGCCCATGCCACCAATCTCTCTGGCCCGTGTCTTGAAAAATTGCGATCTTTTCTTCATTGACCATGAATGCACTTACTTTTGTAACATTCTCAAAATTATCAATAGTCCAACCAAATTCCCTGCCTATTAGGTCAACTGCGATAGTTTCATTTACATCTGCTGCTGTAGTGATTACTGGTATTGCATCAAGGTAGGAAGCTACTAACCTTGTAAGGGCATTCGCTCCTCCAAGATGTCCTGAGAGTGTGCTTATGACGTTATTTGCTCTATCATCAATAACAAGCACAGCAGGATCATTTTTTTTATCCGTGAGGTGAGGGGCTAGCATTCTTATGACAGCTCCAAGTGAAAATATGCAGATCAAGGCATCATAATCCTTGAAGACTTTTCCAACCAGCTGAGTACTTTGCTCAGTAAACCACACGATGTCATTGGCACTGTCGTTGTGCTTGGCGGGCACATATATGTCGGCTTCCGGCATCTTTTGTTTTATTCTCCTTGCTATTTCTATGCCATGCTTTGTGATGGCGACAATAGCCATTCTTGTAACCATAACGCAACGATACCAGAAATCAGAAGGGAAAATAATCTTTTGCATCTAAGCAAACGATAATAGTCAAGTTCTAGTCATCAATTAGGAGGTTGGGTCTTCTCTCCAGGCAGAAATATTCTGTGTCAATATTGCTTGTGCTAATACCCTTAGCATTATCTGCTTATACCCACTTGTGGAACCCAATAGGCTTTCCTAACCTGTTCTATGATGAGGGAGTTTATATGCGAAGGGCACTGCATGTCATGGAAGGGCTTGGTCCGCAAGAAGCATATTATTATGATCACCCATTTTTTGGGCAAGTCTTCCTTGGTAGTATGCTAATGGTAATTGGCTATCCACAATCCCAAAGTCCTTCTCCAGATCTTGATTCAATCGGATCCCTTTACGAAGTACCCAGAACTTTGATGGGGATATTAGCTATTATTGACACCTTTCTTATTTACAAAATCTCGGAGCGCCTGTATAATCGAAATGTTGCGTTATTTGCTTCAGTACTTTTCGCAGTAATGCCAACAACGTGGTACACTAGAATGATACTACTAGATTCTATTCTCCTTCCATTTCTGCTGTCTTCTATATTGCTAGCTGTCTATATAAGATCTTCAAAATCAGACAGACGGAACGCCAGGGATAATATCAGTAATAATATCTTAATCGTAATATCCGGGTTATTGCTCGGTATAGCTATTTTTACAAAGGTCCCTGCATTTACTATGATCCCATTAGTTGCTCTTCTCATCTATCGAAATAATGGCAGAAGACTTCGGCCGCTAGGAATGTGGTTCGTTCCTGTGATTGCGATCCCTTTGATTTGGCCAGCTCAAAGCTTAGTTGTTGGCGCATTTAACTCTTGGACCAATGATGTGCTCTGGCAAATAAATAGAGAAAATGCAGGACTTCCTTGGATTGTCTTCCTTTTGGCTATTACCGATCCTTTGTTATTTGTAGCTGGATTCGCTGGCCTTGCCTACTCATTCATAAGAAGAGATATGGTCATTCTTTTATGGACCCTTCCATTCATGGCTTTTCTTGGGTTTATGGGATACGCCAATTTTTTTTATTGGATACCTATATTGCCAGCACTATGCATAGGAGCAGCTAAGCTGATATTCGATTTGATGGAAAAGACCAAAAAAATTACCCTAAATGCGTTTTCTATTGCTGTGCTTTCATCAATTATTGCTTTTGGACTTATTAGTACCTCTCTCCTCATTACTACAGACGTTACTTCTGCTCAGCTCGAATCCGCTGCATATGCTGCTAGCTATTTAGAAAGAGGTGGAGGTGAGGGTAGCGGAAATTTAACTGTGATTTCGAACCCTGTCTATTCATGGATATTCAAATATGTATTTGATGAGGACCATATATTGTCAGATTACCGAGATACGCTTTACCTCCACCTCGACATTTCCAGAAACGGAATTCTGTTGATAGACGATCCCAGATTCAAACTAGATATGGGAATTGAAAACAACCAGTTGCTACAGGAGCTTCAGCGCAACGCAAGCACAATTGCAACTTTCAAAGGCAAAGTGACAAACTTTGACTTAGGCTTGTATCCTTACACAAGTATAATCGAAAACTATGAGGGAAGTGAAGTCACGATAAGGCTCAATAATCCTCTTTCATAACGTTTTTAAAACTAAGAGAAAACATGAGCTAAGTAACAAAGCCATGGCAAGTTGGCAATCGGGTGTGGTTTTAGTAAACCGCAGGCTATTGTTCTCTGGGATATTTCTAATTGCTTTGTCAGGTTTGGTACTTGAAGTATCGATCACAAGAATATTCTCAGCAGCAATATGGTACCATTTTGCCTTTGTAGCAGTCTCAGTAGCCCTTGTTGGCCTTGGAGCATCTGGTTTAGTTGTACATCATCGTGTGACTAAACTCAAGGGTAAATGGGCGGAGAATTTAACGATATACTCGGCATGGGGCATCGCTCTCTTTATCCCCGTAACCCTTTTCGTCATGCATGCACTCGCTTCACAGGTTATTTACCTTCCATTGTATATGGTTCTATTCTCCGTTCCATTCTTTCTAATTGGAATTATAATATCTGCAGCATTCAATGCATTTGCCTCTGTAGCCGGCAGGCTATACGCTGCAGATTTAGTTGGGGCCTCCGCTGGTGCACTTCTTGTAGTCTTATTTTTGGTGCTTACCGGGGGTGAAGGCTCGACGCTGATAGTTGGACTAATATCTGCGGTTAGTGCAACTTTATTCTCAAGGATCACAAAGAATCTTAAGAAAACTATTGTAAGCCTGATGCTTGTAGCCTTTGCTATATCACTTATTTTCCTAAATTACACTACGCAGATCTTTGCAATACCAACAGATCCTACAGCTCAGAAAGATTTGCCGATATATTTGCGAGAGCATCCGGGATCAAACATAGTCAAGACAGAATGGAATTCATTTTCTCGAATAGATGTAGTTGAGGGAGGAGAAGGGGGCGAGGGACTTGTAGCAAAGGTCTTTATCGATGGGGGAGCAGGAACTAACATAATCTCCTGGGATGGCAGCACTGAAAGCAGACAAGAGCTTTCCACATGGATGCAATATCTTCCTTTTAAAATGATGCAAGATCCAAAAGTTCTCGTGATAGGATCCGGTGGCGGGAGAGACGTGGTTGCATCTTTGGTGAGCGGTAGCAAAGATGTTACATCTGTGGAGATAAATCCAATAATCTATGATACTGTCAAAAGCTATGGGGATAGAGCAGGAAATGTTTATTCTCATCAGTATGTAAGATCACATGTTGATGAGGGCCGAAGCTTCATAACACGTTCCTCTGAGAAGTATGATATTATTTATGTGCCTTTCGTAGATACTTGGGCATCAGTTTCATCTGGTGGCCTGAGCGTCTCTGAAAACTTCCTATATACATTGGAAGGATTCCAACAATACTACGATCATCTAACTGAAAGGGGCAAAATAGTTACAGTAAGGTGGCTAATCGATGCTCCTAGATTTATCAGCACATATGCAAAATTACTCGAACAGAATGGTATACCACAGGATCAGCTTCATAGGCATCTTATGATGGTAACATCTGATTCATACACACAAGACCCTAGTGTAACGATGGTAGTATTTTCGAAGTCTCCATTCACTGACGAAGAGATAAGCTTTTTCTCACAATCCTTTTCTCAATATGACTACAAACCAATACTGGTTCCAAATCAAGTAATGCGGGAGCCTTATGATGCTCTTCTTGGCGGAGATATTACACTCGAGCAATTTTACAATCTGTTCGATACAAAAGTATACCCAGTAACAGATGACAACCCATATTTCTTATCATTTGAAAAACCGTTACCTCCTGTAGTTGAAGTGCTGGTATATGCCAGCATTGGAATTGTAGCGATATTCTTGCTGGTTCCTTTTGCATGGATCAGAAGAAGGAGAGGAGAAGGAGGAGCAGGAGGGCGAGAAGATGGAGGAATTAGCATTAAGAAAAGCGAGATCGGAATTCCAACCGTCATACTCTATTTTGCGGCTCTTGGCGTGGGCTTTATATTGATTGAGCTAGCCCTGCTGCAAAAATTGATTCTCTTGATGGGAAATCCCACTATGACCTTTGCACTATTATTGTTTACCATTCTTATATCAAGCGGAGGAGGAAGCCTACTTAGCTCAAGAATTGCAAAAAACAACATGAGAAATCTGGTATTTGTAATAGGAGGCATTGCTGGACTTGGGGTCTTTTACGTATTTTTCCTTCCTTCAATCATATATTCTGCGCTAGCAGAATCTATTGAGATCAAAGCCGCAATAAGCATCGGTGTCTTAGCTCCCATTGGATTTCTTATGGGAATGCCTCTTCCTACTGGTATGCGTTTGCTGAAGGTTCACAGACCTGACTTTATACCCTGGATGTGGGCTGTTAATGGCGCGTTCTCTGTCTTAGGAGCCGTGCTAGCCATAGCATTGGGAATTATGTACGGATCATCTTTCGCAATGATCCTTGGTGTGCTGGTTTATTTGATTGCTCTTGGAATATCTGTTGCGTCAAAGAAAAAGACCATAACGCAAGTTGCAACATGAGGTGAAGAGTACCTACAATTTTGCTAAACAACTATTATTACATATTTAACATGAAACTCTAGGAATAGTAGTAGGGAACAATTAAAGAATAGGAGATTGCTAAAGATTACATATTGTTTGTATTTTTTGGATACCTGCCGATCACAGTCCCGTCAAATTCAAACAATATAACCTCGACACGCAATTGGTCTTTTGCATGTTCATTCATCTGCTTATGGACCCTTTTACAAACATTATCATAGTACGTCATAATCCTGTTTTGCTTGATTATCTCTGAAACATGTCTTGCAGTATTCGCAGAGCGGATCTCTTCTATGACCTTAGGTGGAGCTCTACATTCTGCTGCGACTAGTGCCATAAACTCCATATCCACATGAGAGCCAGCCACATGGGTCTGCTTGACACCCATCGCCATTTTTGTCAGCTTACCAATAAAGCCTGCAATGATGACCTGTCTCAAAGTCTTCCTAGTAGCACACTGCCTCATAGAGTAACCTGCAAAGTCGCCCATCTGAATAAAGCAGTGATCCGGGAAATTGTAAAGGGTCTTGGCGAAATCTTCACTTCTGCCCCCTGTGGTTAGAACGACAGTATCAGCACCCATAGCGGTGGCAACATCAAGGCCTTGCCTTATTGAGGCAGCAAACGATGCAGTAGAATAGGGTAGCACAATGCCGGTGGTACCAAGAATTGAGATACCTCCCAGGATCCCAAGTCGTGGATTATCTGTCTTTTTGGCAATTTCTTCTCCATTGGGAACAGAAATTACTACTTTAACGCCGTTATGCTCCAACTGATTTTTAGCAACTTCCGCAACCGCTTGCACTAGCATCTCCATGGGGACAGGGTTTATCGCCGCCTTTCCGATTTCAAGACCCAGGCCTGGTTTAGTTACTCTCCCTACTCCCTTACCACCGTCAATATTGATGTGCCTTGGACTCTCATCGAAAGACACTGTAGAGCATATCTCGGCACCATGCGTTGCGTCTGGATCATCGCCGCCATCTTTTATCGCTGCGCAGGTAACCTTGTCATCAATTTCCCTTCTTGTCCATGCAATATTGAGTGTTGCGGTCCTGCCCTTTGGCAAAGATACCGTCACAGACTCTGCCGTCTCTCCAGTTATGAGGGCATAAAGTGCTCCCTTCGTGGCTGCAGTTGCAGTGGTTCCAGTAGTATAACCCGTTCTGAGAGCTCCTTTTCGCCTCTTATCTTCTATTTCTGTTGGAAGCTTCTTTTCCTGCTCTGCCAAGTTTTCTAGGTCTTGGTCTTTGTCATTGGCTAGAACCATTATAGCATTACCATCCCACCGTCAATAACTATCGTGTTACCTGTCGAGAATGAAAAGTCCTCACTAGCAAGATTTGCAGCAATTGTGGCGACGTCCCAGGGGTCGCCCCACCTTTTCATTGAATTCTCCATTGCGGCCCTTTTTCTTTCAGTCAAAGTCATGAAGGCAAAGGTAGCTTCAGTAGAGATATTACCTAATGCAAGAGTATATGCTCGTATATTTTTGTCACCATACTCTAACGCTATGTGCTTTGTTATTGCTATCACACCTGACTTTGCAATGCTATAAGGAGCACCAACTGTATGACCTGAAACAGCTGGTGTTGATGCAATGTTGATTATTATGCCACCTGCTGTCCTATTGCTACCGCTATTTTTTAGCATTAAGGGAATAATTGCTTGAGAAAGTCTGAAAGTCCCTCTAAGATCTACGTCGATAACTCTATTGAGATCTTCTTCGGTGACTTGATGGAAACTTTTGTTCCACATAGCCCGATCAATGGGATGGCCTGCGTTATTGATCAGTATGTCAATATGCTTGTGCGTTCCTGCAATGTGACGCACAAACTCTCCTACGCCTTGGGCGTTTGTAACATCCAACTTTTCAGGGTGCGTCACACCATTTATTAACCCGGCAGAGTTTTCTGCTCTTGCCTTGCTTCTTGAGCACATGATTACTGTGGCGCCTCTTTCAGCAAATTCTTTTGAGATCTGAAAGCCAATGCCTCTACTAGCACCAGTAAATATTGCTATCTTGCCTTTAAGCACCTGAACTTTATAATGCTGAACTATTTTTAAAA
>JBQGBZ010000094.1:0-1339 GCA_052038215.1 Nitrososphaera sp. | reverse complement strand
TCCTTCCCTCAGTTGCAATATTTGCTGACTGGCTTCACTTCATGGCAGTATCTGCTTGGGTTGGAGGCCTCTTTTACTTCTCTGCCGTTCTCCTTAATTCAATAAAGAGTAATGAGAAAAAAACAGACTCGAGTAGTGGTGCTGCTACTGCTTATCACCTGTCAGTTATGCTTCCGCAATTCTCCTTGATAGCAACTGCGTCTTTGGGTATAATCGGAGTAACTGGACTCTATATAGCATGGATTCAGCTACAAACCTTGGACTCACTTTTCTATACTCCATATGGAAACAATCTGATAATCAAGCTATCTGCTGCACTGCCAATGGTTCTTCTTGGAGCATACCATCAAGTAAAGCTGCATGAGAACATACTTTTGATGGCAACTATAGGAAGAGGATCGAGAAAGGAAGAAGGTTTCACATCTCATACATCAGATACAATTAGCAATACGATTAACAATTCTGTTTCAAAGTTTGGGAAGACGGTAAAGATTGAATCTCTTCTTGGTATCGGAGTTTTATTTGCTGCATCGCTTCTTACAATAACATCACCTCCGTCTCAGATGACGACAGAACATCAAGAAGAAGAAGCAGCAACAACAACAGGAGGAGGGACGATGATGCCTGAAATGATGGAAATGCAAGATAATACTACTACTACTGCTACTTCCTCCACGACGGCGGCAACCCCTGGTTTCTCAGAACAGGTTACGATTAGTGGTGTGGACACGACCCTTGAAATAACACCATTTCAGGCAGGCTTCAATACGTTTACTATCACGCTGAGTGATGCAGCAACCGGTTCACCTGCCCAAAACATCAATGCAGTATATCTTCGCTTCACAAATCAAGAAGCAAGAATTGGCCCAATAATAACCACTCTTAATAGCACAGGCGAAAGCACTGGTAGTAGATATTCCGCTATCGGGGGCTACATGAGTCAGGCAGGAAACTGGGATATAGATCTTGTTGTTCAGAGGATTGGAGCATATGACCTTAACCATAGCTTTGATGCGACTCTTGGAGCAGCAAGCTCGGACCATGAGAATATGGATATGGGTGAAGAGATGAGTATGAACATGGAAGACCATGAGGCTGGTACCTCCACCACCACTACCTCTGATACGGATGCCACAGAAAATGAATTAGACTCCTCCTCCTCTTCCCCGCCTGCATTTGACTCATTTACAGGGCTTGCGATTGGACTGTCTGTAGCAGTCGGTGCAGGTAGTGCATACTACTTTAGAAAAAGTAAGAAGCAGCTTGAAGGCACCTTAAAAACCCTTGAAGGAAGCGTGAATCCGTGAGTTGTTCCAACAAATTTTGAATTAGGCCTCGT
>JBQGBZ010000093.1:0-25596 GCA_052038215.1 Nitrososphaera sp. | reverse complement strand
GCCATACACTGAAAAGAATTTGATAGATGCGCTAGAACTTGAGAAGAACCTTGCAGCGGTAATTGATGATGTAAGAGCAAACAAGGACAATTGGATTGTCTCTGGTATCCAACGAGATTCTGCTAATCAGTTGGTAAAGGTGTAACCTTGAAGAACAAGAATTCAGATTCGCTAGGAGAAGCTGAGGTCAGGAACTTAATAATCATTGTATCATTCTCGTAGGGCAGTGTTTGTACAGATCTCTGTAGGGCATGTTATCCTTATGTTTCGGTTCGTGCTCTACGATACTCACATCATCCTTTTTGCGTTATACATTCTTGCTGCATAAGGCTATACGCTCCTTCGGATAGCCGAAGCAATTATCAATATTCTACCAGCTATATAACGCTGCGATGAAATAAATTCAATTGCCATATTTAAAGAACTTGTAAAGTCCTATTGTGATCTGGCAATAAGCCATTGCCCCACTTTTGGCAGTACGTTATTTTGTGAGTAAAGGCTAGCTATGAGCCCAACATGGCCTGTATGGAACCTCATGAGACGCTTATCGGTGCTTGACACTACGTCATTTAGAGGAGCGCTACATTGTGGCGATACAAGATGATCTTCGTCAGCAATAACGTTGAGTAGCGGAACCTTGATAGTTGACAAGTCCACGGTTTTGTCATTCAGCTTCATCTCATTCTTTACCAACAAGTTCTTCTGATAAATATCCGATATCCACTGCCTAAATGTTTCCCCCGCAATTGGGGGTGTATCATATAACCATTTTTCAAGGCGCAAAAAGTTATCAATAAACTGCTCATTATCTACGTTCTGAATAAAATTCAAGTACTTGTTGATACCCTGCTTGAACGGTTTTAATGACATGTATAATGCATACAATTGCTCAGATTGCAGATTTCCAATGACCTGCAGCATCTTGTCAACATCCATGTTCTTTGCAAGGTTACCGATTACTGTGAAATCCTTCTGACCATCTATCACTGGAGCAATTACTGCAAGATTCCTTACCTTATCTTGGTGTAGTGCAGTATAAATTGAAGACATGGTTCCGCCCATGCAATAGCCGTGGAGTGTTAACTTTTCGACCTTATTCTTTTTAAGTACCGCCTCAACACAGTCATCAATATAGCAATTGACGTAGTCATCAAATGAAACATACTTGTCTACAGCAGTAGGTGTTTTCCAGTCAATAAGGTAAACGTCAAAACCCTGACTTAGCAGACTGCGAATCCAGCTCTTGTCAGGCTGGAGATCAAGTACATAGGACCTGTTGATGAGCGCGTAAACCACAAGTATGGGAGTCCTTGCGGTCTTGCTGACCATCTGTTGATAATGCAACAGTCTATACGCTCTTTTTTCCACTAGGACCTCATTCGGAGTCTCCCCAACTCCAATATTGCCAGCTGTGTACAGGATATTCCTTGCCTTTTCCACCTTGCGAAACGCTTCTTGGACTTCTTCAGTAAGTGATGGCTCTTTTTTTGTCTGCTTCTCCGCCTCCCTCTGGGTCGGCTGGATGTTCTGCTCCTTCTTCTCGTCAGGTTGAAATTCTTGCTTGGTCATCCCACGCCTCAACTCTCTTCTTCATATCACGCACAGTTCTCTTCAATTCCACAATGTCCTTCAGCATCTCGTCAACCTCGCTCCTTGTTGGAAGGTTGAGTATCTTGAAGTTCTTTTCCGTAATGTTCTGCATAATTCTTGATACATTCAACTGACTACCAAAAAGCCTACCATAGACGTCTGAAAAATCAGAAGATGTGTAGAGATCCGTGAAACTATCTTCAAAAGCCTCAATGGCTGCCCGTCTGTAATTCTCAAAATCTTCTTTTGTTGCCAGCTGCATTGGAGCCCGCTCTACTGTATCTCTCACCGCCTTTGTGTAGGCTTTATTCAAAAGCGACCAGTAGCTATCAATGTTGCCCTTGAGTTCAATCATAGCCTTGCCAAGGGTGACAAAATCGTTAGCAAATGAACTAAAATCCTTTGAAAAGGCATAGATGGGACCGATTGTCGGCAATTTCAAAGTCCCGCCCCAAAATTCAAAGACTCTGTTGATTTGTTCTTGCATAAATTCTTGTGTGCCATTAACATTATCATTTTCGACCATTTTCTTTTATACAACAAATAGAATTCGTCGACTGGCTATTATAGTTTCTTGGTATAGAATTTATACTAAAAGTATATTTAGAATATGAATCTTGGATTAGATCTCAGCTATATCTTTATGGGTCCTGGCAGAGCAGTGGAATATATATGGCCGCTCAAATCTGATGTTTGCTAGAGGCTTCTTATGATATATGGAAGTACTAGATACTGCTAAAATATACACTACTAATATAATACTAAAAGAGGTTTGATCTGACAACATATTCAAACACCTTTGTAACCCGCAATCATTAAATTAACAAGCGAGACTAAAGCGCAGGTAGGGCCCGTAGCTCAGCATGGATAGAGCGCCTGCCTTCTAAATTCTATTGAAGAGAGCCGGAAGTCGTGGGATCGAAGCCCACCGGGCCCGCTTTCGTCAGTAATGCAAATCCTCCTCCAGTGGCGTAGGCGATTCCAATGAAGATTCTTGATAGCATTACTGCAATGTCCTGTCGCGTTGCAAAAATCATGCTGTCGATTATAACAGCCGTTGGTACTGCAGCAAGAGAAACCAAAGCAACTATCAGCTGCTCGGGGTTATCCATATTGCCATACTTTTTGATCATCAAATAAGTCGACAAGTTGCCAAGACCGATGCCAGCTAGTATAAGATACTGGTAAAGTGATGGAAAAGCGGCTATTGCAGCAAAAGGTCCTGCCCAACAAATCCCATTGAGTATCTTTGCAGCTGTTGGCCACCTTGTGCTTGTCTTCATCCTGTTCCGGACTGCTGGTAATGCTTCGCGCAAATGCTTGTAACTTGCTCCAAACACTGCAGCAAAACTAGCAAGCCAGATTATTACATAGTAATATAGTGGAAGACTACTGGTTGTTGTCAAATATGCAATTTCGCTAAGAAATGAAGCAATGAACACAGCTATCGACACTGCTATGAACAGAAAGCCAAATGCCCTTCGTGTCCCAATTGTCGATTTTGTAATACCTGTCGTGCACCTGCAAGTAATTTAAATCATCATGATCGCCTTCAACTAAAGGTGTAAATGCCGTGTGTCATGAACTTTCGACAGCTGTGTGATCTCGTTCCTATTCGTATAAAAATAATGCATACCGGCCAAAAAAGAACTAGCTCCGAGTTTTCACTCCATCTTTAGATCGTAATACCATAAAAATCCAAAGATGGATGTTGTTACTTTGCTTGCCCCCTTACTCTTGCCCACTTAGCAAGAGCGCCAGCAGCAATCACCCATTCAATGACTGAGTGATAGACTGTAACATTTGCATCCTAAATCTGGTGCGAGATATTTTCTGTAAACGGTCCTCCCATAGCCCAAACAAGTATTGGCTTTTTCTTTTGCTTCTGGAAGGAAGCTAGAACATCTACAATCGACTCTTCAAGAGGATCATCTTGGAAAACAAACCAAGGCAAAATGATGTCAATATTGGGATCGTCCATGAATGACTGTATTGCAAACCGATAGTCATCAGCATTGGCAGAGCCTGTGATGTCGCAAGGGTTACCTATCACATATGTTGGTGGATAGTGATCCTTGAGTGATTTTTTCGTCTCTTCACTCAATTCGGCTACTTGCAGACCAAGCCTTTCAAAGTGATCAATTGCAGCAATTATAGGTCCTGCTCCATTGGTTACCATTGCTACTCTACCTCCATTTGGTACTGGTTGCCATGTTAGGGCCTTGAGCGCCGCAGTCAGTTCTTCATAGCTATCTACTGATATGATACCCGCCTGATCGAGTGCGCCCTTCACAACTGCATACGATCCGCCAAGTGATCCTGTGTGAGAAGCGGCCTGCTTAGCCCCTCTTACAGATCTGCCATTTTTAAATACTATTACTGGTTTGCCTCGCTCTATGATTACTCTTTTTGCAGTATTCATGAACTTCCTGCCATCGCCCAAGCCTTCTACATAGAGTCCAATAACTCTGGTTTGTGGGTCTTCAGAGAGGTACCAGATCATGTCGGCCTCGTCCACGTCGGATCTATTACCATATGAGATCATCTTGCTCATGCCAAATGTATCGGAGCTCTCCATGAATGCAATGCCTACAGTTCCGCTCTGAGATAGGAAAGCAACATCACCGTTTCTAGGACGTACCATTCTTGCATGACCTTGAAATGCACAATCAAGACGGTTCTCGCCATTAAACATGCCTATGCAGTTGGGACCGATAATCCTGATCTGCAACTCCCCTGACAGCTCGCGAATTTGCGCCTCAATAGTTGCTCGTTCTCCTCCAAGTTCCTTGCCTCCACCAGAAATGATGACAAAGTTGTGGATGCCTTTCTTGGCCGCTGATTTCAGCAGATCCGGCACAAATTTTAAATCGACCGTAACGACTACGACATCTACCTTATCAGGTATCTCGTCAATGCTCTTATAGGCCTTAAGTCCCATGATCTCAGAATAGCCCTTTGCGTTTACGGGATAGACCTTGCCATTGTAATCATGCTTTGCCAAGCTTTCCAAAACAGAGTTGCCTACCTTGCCGGGTTCAGGTGAAGCGCCAATCAGAGCTACCGAATTGGCATTGAAGAACAGATCCATATATTCAGATCTTGGTTGGGCAGTTGAGACGACTTCTAGGTCTGGTTTTTCTCGTAGTAGGATTTTGGCATCAACTACAAAGTATTCATTTTCATAGAATATGATTGGATTAAAATCAATACTTTCATAATATGGGGCCATCTCGGTCCCAAATCTGCCAATGTTGACTAGTGCCTCTGCAAGCATATTCAAGTTTACAGGTGGCATCCCCCGGAAACCCTTGAGTATCTTGTTGCCCTTTAGATCATCTATCATGCTGATTGCGTCTTCCTTTGTAATTGGCAAAACTCTGAATGAAACGTCTTTGAAGACTTCAGTGTAAATACCACCGATGCCTGCCATAATAACGGGACCAAATTGCGGGTCATTCTGCAGACCGACAATGAGCTCCACGCCGCCAGCTGCGGCCATTTTTTCGAGCAGCACACCTTTTACATTATACTGCTTGCTAAGCCTGCCGTACATATCGTTGAATGCATTTTTAACATCCTCTTGGTTTTGAAGGCCGACCTTAACTCCTTTCACATCTGTCTTGTGCAGGATCTCTGGTGAAACGATCTTTGCGACGAGAGGAAAACCTACTTTCCTCGCCTCTATTTCTGCCTCTTCTGCATTAGTGACCAGCGCGTATTTTGGTACCCTGACTCCATACTCGGTCAAGACTTGTTTGGCGAGCTCTTCAGTTATTACTTTTTCCTTCTTTGAATAAATGTCATCAAAGAGTTTCTTAACCCTCTCATTGGTCATTTTTATTAAGGGAAAAAACTTGCTTAGCTTTTATATAGTTACCTGATGTGCGAAGCGTATCGTTTTATTCATTTTTGTAAAACTCTTGTAAAATTAGCATAAATGCGTCTGCCTTGAGCTGCTAGCTCGTCTAACTCTTTTGGCGCCGGTAATAAACTCTCAGGATTGATCTTTTCAGTGACCAAATCACCACTGTATTCATTG
This sequence comes from Nitrososphaera sp., assembly GCA_052038215.1. Lineage (GTDB taxonomy): Archaea > Thermoproteota > Nitrososphaeria > Nitrososphaerales > Nitrososphaeraceae > Nitrososphaera. The sequence continues at coordinate 19,964 of JBQGBZ010000093.1, read as the reverse complement.
ATCCATGTTTGTATTAGATCTTCGTCGACTTCAAAGTGAAACTGGATGCCAACTGCAGATCCGATCCTAAATGCCTGCGGGTATAGATCGGAATATGCAAGGATCTTAGCATTTGCTGGCAGGTCATATGTATCTCCGTGCCATTGGAATATTCTGATCGCCTTATTGGTGAAGCCTCTAAAGATGTCATTGCTGCTGGCTGGTGTCAGATACACATTGTACCATCCTATCTCCTTCTTCTTGCCCTTGTAGACGCGACCCCCTGTAGCCTGAGCAATGAGCTGTGAGCCAAGGCAGATCCCTAACAATGGAGTTTCATTTTTTATTGCATTCCTGATCAGTTCTTGCTCTTTTTGTAAGTAGGCTAGGTTATCGTATACCGCCATCGGGCCACCGAGGATTACTATGGCATCATATCCCAATGGACTGATAGGAACATGGTCCTTCTGTGTATTTGCCTTTTCTATGTCGTAGCCATCAGACACAAACATCTGCTCAAGTAAGCCTAGTGGTTCGCACCCAATATTTTGTACTGAAAGTATCTTGGGCAATACCTAGGATGCGTTCTATTTTGTATTTATGCTATCAGGAAAAATATTAAATCTGATGGGCGCTACAAATTAGCTGGACTGTGGGCTATCAATACAAAGTCGATGACCATGAGACCGTTGAACGCCTGCGCAGTTTTATCTGTATGCTCAATGAAGAATCCGAGAGAGGTTCTGTAATCGTTGTCGAGGGCAGAAGGGATGCAGAGGCACTCTCCAGGATAGGTTTCACTGGCAACCTTGTAGTCTTTCATCATTTTAAGGGAGTTGCAGACTTTGCAGATAGCCATGATAGCATAGATAAAAAGATAATCCTGCTCTTGGATATGGACAGAACAGGCAGATATCTCACAAGCCGACTGGTTTCTCAGCTTCAATCGAGCAGGCATAGTATAAACCTGTCATACAAGAGGACCCTTGCAAGGATAACAAATGGTAAAGTGAGACACGTTGAGGATCTTGTCATCTATGCACCACACATGTCAGGCATTACAGGAAGTCGAAAGGACCTTTACTTTTATACATGATTTCCTGAAGCTTTACAAAGCACTTATATTCAAGCAAAGAAAAGTGAGAGCCATATACCAGCAACTGCGAGGTTATGAAAGAAATTGCCTACTACAGGTATAGTAAAATATCATGTTAAGTTAAAATTTGAAGTTGATGGTTTGGTCGAGAAAGCCGATATAATCGGTGCTATTTTTGGACAGACAGAGGGTCTTCTCGGTCCGGAAATGAACCTCAATGAATTACAAAAAGTATCCAAGGTTGGAAGAATTGAAGTAAACGTGGAAACTAAGGGCAACATGACTAAGGGTGATGCCCTGATACCAATGAGTACCGACATTTCTACGGCAGCGCTAATTGCAGCAGCCATAGAGAGTATTGACAAGGTGGGGCCTTTTCCTGCTAAATTCGGTCTAGTTGGGATTGATGACATTCGGGCCATAAAGAAGAAGGTCATAGTTGATCGCGCTAAGAAGATAGTGCAAGATTGGGCCACCAGGACTATAAGCGAGGGTGACGAGATGCTCAAGGATGTTTATGACGCAAGCAAGCCTGGAAAACTCACAAGCTTTGGAAAAGCGCAACTGGCCTGCGGTACAGGTGTCTTTGATTCTCCCTGGATAATACTGGTGGAAGGAAGGGCAGACGTAGTAAATCTTCTGCGTGCAGGTTTTGACAACGCTATTGCAATAGAGGGTGCAAGGATCGACGAAACTGTGACAAAACTTACAGAAGGTAAGCGTGTAGTGGCATTTCTCGACGGTGATCGAGCAGGAGATCTCATACTGAAGGAGCTGCATGGCGTCGTAAAGATAGACAAGGTGCTTAGAGCCCCGACAGGTAAGGAAGTGGAGGAATGCACCCCGCTTGAGATATCTGAAATCTTGAAGGATGCATTCTCACCTGAAGTACCATCTGTTCAACAGCCTGTATATCCTACTAATCCGTCCCCTCATCATCATCAACAACAACAACAGCACCGTTATGAGAGGAGAAATTATAGGAGAGAAAGGGAGCAGCAAGAGGATTACAGCACTCCACCCTCTCGACAGCCAGAAGCACTAGAATCAGCGGCGCAAACATCCAAAGAGACACTGGTTGAGGATAGTGCGGAGGTAGTCTCTGCAGTTCGTGATGTTTATCCTCAAATAAATGAAACTCTTGAGGCTGTCTTGCTGGATAGCTCTATGAATACACTGCTCAAGGTTCCAGTATCGGAAGTTATTAAGAGACTTAACAGTGCAGAGGGTGGTAAGCTGCTGGTAATTGATGGCATTGTTACTCAGAGACTCGTGGACGCAGCCGATAGGGCCGGTATTGAGTATATTATAGGACATCGAATGACAGATTTGAAAAAGCCATCCGACATCCGAATCAGGACTTTTGGTGACATTGGCATAAGTAACTAGTAAGGATAATGCCTGAGATAAAGTTACAGCATATATTGACTTTGATTGAGCTCCTTTCAAAAGGGGCCCGTCACAATTTTGTCGAGGTAACGACTACACTACTTGGCAAGGGCATAGGTAGATCCCAACAGGCAGCGTCGAAACACCTGCTGGATTTGGAAACCTCCGGCTACATTGAGCGCCTAAAAAAAGGGCAAAAATTTGCAGTCAAAGTCACAGATAAAGGCTATTCTGAAATACAAAGTCTCTATTTATCATTAAGAGCTGCTATCGAATCCACACCCTCGACGATGGATTTCAAGGGCAATGTGATTTCGGGTATGGGAGAGGGAGCATACTATATGTCACTGGAGGGCTACAGGAGACAATTCCGAGAAAAATTGGGATACGAACCGTACCCTGGGACGTTAAACGTTCGATTAACTGATCAAATAGACATGAATGGCCGACTAGAGCTTGGTAAGCATCCGTCGATATTTATCAATGGCTTTAACGACGGCACACGTACCTACGGCTGGGTCAAATGCTATCGCGCTACCATAAATGACGGTGCAATAGACAACGCTGCTGTACTTGTTCTTGAACGCACACACTACGATGATAGCATGCTTGAAGTGATAGCTCCAATATCAATTAAGCAGGCAGCAGGCATCAAAAATGGCGACAAAATAAAAGTACAGGTGCGGCTAAATTAGATGCCGTAGATTGAATCACCTAGTTCCTCCTTTATTTTTGAACTCTTTGATCCTGGTACTGGAGTTGACAACCTTATAACTTGCACATTTAAGTTGCGTTTCTTGCAGTTCTCGGCAATGTCCTTTTCACTGTGCGCTTGGTCATAGCCAAGTGCGATCACGTTTGGTTTGACATATTCAACTGTGTCAAAAAGGGTCCCCTCTTTGCCGATTAGTGCCAAGTCGACAAAATTAAGCGAAGTCACGAGATCCCTGCGGAGCCTTTCATCGTGATAGATCTTTCGGAATTTCTTTATCTTTTGAGCGGTGGATTGCCTTGCCACTACTACGACGAGCACATCCCCCTCTGCTTTCGCAGCCCTGAGTGTGTGAATGTGACCTGGATGAATGAGATCAAAAACTCCTCCTACAAGAACGACCTTTAGTGCATCACGACCGATGAACGTGAGTTTGGTCGGGTCAGATTTTTCTACAAGCCCAATATTGACAAGACGGCTTACTATGGAATTATAGAACTCTTGGCTTATGGGCAACCTTGCCTTTAGTCTCGTATAGGCTGAAATTGAAGGATCTAACATGCTAGAATATAGGTTAGCAAGAATGGTCTTGTCTAGCGGGTCCATCTTGGAATCTCTACTATGTGGCAATAGCGAAATCATTAATGTTATAAACTATTGCCCACCTATGCAAAGTTCCATATAATTTCCTCAATTTGAATCATGACACCTATGTAGAATGAGATAGTAATCTATTCTGGTTAGATCATTTTCCCCCTTATATTGAGATGATATATCCATATGTTTCTGAAGAACTTCTGAATTTTGGCCTCTGCTTAATGAATAACTTCTGATAAAGATAATATATCAAAAAGAGCTCAAAGCTCTGAATAATGTGTATATATGCTATAACACCTTGCCAATGCCATTGTTATGGCGTTGATGTCCGCTTCCGCAGAGATAAAGAAAAAGCTTGAGGAGAACTGGATACGAATCCTCAACGCTAATTCTTCAAAGTTTTCGCTCGGTACAATAGCTGGTTCTAGCCCACCTTCGATCTTTGTGGGTAGTTATGGGTACCCAAAGGTGCGAATAGGGCCAATGATACCTCCATTGCACGGCGATACTACTATCTTGGACAGAACAGAGCTGTGGCCAGGTAAAAGCCTTGAAGAGATAACGAGATATCGTCTGTCACTTGTGCTGGGTACAAAGAATTTCAATATATATGATACTTCTAGCAGATATCTTGAGAACATGCAGGAGCTCTCAATGTGTGAGAAGCCCACTGAAACTGAAGCCACGTTTGAAAAAAAACTCACAGCCGATGTCAAAATGCAAAAAGAATTTAGATATGACTACGAAGGCCCACCTTTTGGGCCAAATGCACCCTTGAGATCTTTTAAAGTGGCCTCACATTCAGTAGACAAGCGTATTGAATCTGTATACTATGATACAGACTTGAGGGCAGTAGAAGCTATGATGAAGTTATACCAGCGTGGAGTGGAAATAAGTATCATACAGCGAGTCCTCAGCATGGGAATGCTTGGAACAAAGAAGAAACGTAAGCTTGTGCCAACTCGCTGGAGCATTTCTGCTACTGACGATATTATTTCAGGAACACTTGTAAAGGAGATTAAAATCAATCCTTCAATTGATCTGTTTGAAGTAACACGGTATTCGCATCTTGATAACCATTATTCTGTCATTTTGATACCTCATGATGAATGGATTTTTGAAATGATTGAGTCCTGGTTCACAAGCCAAGGTCAGGTGGTCATGGGCACAGATAATGAAGATGCAAGAAGACTTAACCATAACCCTACTATAGCTGGAGCGTATTTTGCAGCGCGGCTTGCAGTAGTCGAGCATCTCGCACGTAGACGCAAAAAGGCTGGGGCTGTTGTTCTCCGTGAAATACATCCCAATTATGTAATACCCCTTGGGGTATGGCAAGTAAGAGAAGGAGTACGCGAAGCTCTGAAAAAGCTTCCACAAAAATTTGATGACTTTGACTCAGCAATGTCATCTGCCTATTTCTGTATGTCGCTGTCAAAGAACGAATTGTCGCAAAAAAGTGAACTTTATAAGAGTTTCAAGAGCCAGACTAAGATAAGTGATTTTGCTTAACTACTAACTAAATGCTGGCAAAGGATCATATATTAGCCCTGCACTACGTTGTCTTGATAGTTATGATGAGTGAGGCCCCTCCAGAAGGCATCAAGCATGTTGTTCCAATCAAGCAGGTGGAAAAACCAGTGAAGATTACAGATCAAGCCAAGGCCGAACTTCAGAGCTCGGGCATGATGGATGAGAAGGGTAAGCTGAAGTTGAAAGGTGTAAGTCCAAAGATGCTAAAGCGCATGAAACTAGAGGCAGTTGACTGCCCTGTACTAAATATGGAAATTGGTTTTCTGCAATGTTACGTCTGCAAAAACTTTTTCAGTAGGCCTACGGGTAAGGTTTACTGCAAAGGTGATCCACTTTAGCAGTATAGATGCCTCCTCAAGGATGACTTAACCATTTTGTAGTGATTATAAAGTATTCAAGGACACACAAAAGAGAGTGTGATGTATCTAAAAGTACTCTTTTTGATGATTGTGGATCTGCTGTTAACTTCAAATATATTCAGGCCTTTGCTAAGTCAAAATAAATCTATTTAGAAAGTGCAAGGAGATGTTGAATTTTTCAATAACGGGTTATCCTGACTTATATTGAAAATTTTGCACAGGATAAGAAGCTATGTTTTCCATCTACTCAGAAGAGGTCTCTATACACTGTTCATTCAAAAAAGGTATCCACTTAGTCATGAAAAAGGGAGAGCACTTTCATGAATGAATTAGTAGGGTGAGCACGAAGAAGTTGTAGATAGACACTTAGTCAGTATATATCCATCATGAGTACAGAAATAATAATAAACTGTCATACTCCAAAGGAGGGAGAACTCTTGGAACTAAAAGCGGAGACATCACTTACAATAACTTCATAAATCCTAATCGATTTGCCAATGTCAACGTGGCTTCTCAGAAAGAATCAGTTGGAATAACAGTCAAGAAAAATGTAGACTTTAGTGAATGGTACAGCCAAGTAGTTCTCAAGACTGCCCTTGCTGACTATGCTCCTGTCAAAGGGTTCATTGTACTTCGGCCGTACGGTTACGCAATTTGGGAATCAATAAGGGATATTCTTGACAAGCGGTTCAAAGAGACTGGTCATCAGAATGGCTTCTTACCTGTGCTAATACCTGAAAGCCTCTTGGCAAAAGAAGAGGATCATTTTGCAGGGTTTACGCCGGAAGTATTCTGGGTTACTAAGGCAGGCAATAAAGAGCTTGATGAAAAGCTAGCTCTCAGGCCTACATCTGAAACCCTTGCATATTCAATATTTGCAAAGTGGATAACAAGTTGCCGCAATTTGCCACTCAAGGTCAACTTTTGGAACTCTGCCCTGAGAGCCGAGATCAAGTCGACGAAACCTTTCATTAGGACTTCTGAATTTTTGTGGCAGGAGGGTCACACGGTACATGCCACTGAAGAAGAAGCAGAACAGGAGGTAGTGAGTATAGTTGATGTTTATAAGGATTTAATAGAAAACTACCTTGCAGTACCCGTTATAGCAGGATACAAGACTGACCGAGAGAAGTTTGTCGGCGCAAAGTACACAATGACCCTTGAAGGCTTGATGCCTGTAGAAGGGAAGGCACTTCAGATGGGGACTTCGCATCATCTCAGTCAGAATTTTTCAAAGCCGTTTGGAATAAAATACCTTGGTAAGGATACCAAGGAACATTTTGCATGGCAGACTTCATGGGGAGTTTCTTGGCGCCTGATAGGTGGGTTGATAATGGTTCATGGTGATGACCGAGGCCTAATTCTGCCCCCACAAGTCGCACCAATACAGGTAGTAATAGTGCCTATACATAAGGACAAGAACGCCAACATGGTAAAGGAAAAGGCAAGGGAAATAGAGTTTGAATTAAAGCACAATGGTATAAGAGCATACATGGATGATCGAGATGAATACACTTCTGGTTGGAAGTTTAACGAATGGGAAATGAAAGGTATTCCACTGCGCATAAACATAGGACCTAGAGATATTGAACAGGGGCAGATTGAATTTGTCAGGCGTGATACAGAGGAAAAAAGACCTGCTGAGCGAGCGAAGCTTGTACATATCGCAACATCAATTTTGACACAGATACAGGGGAGTTTGCTTGCAAAGGCAACAGAATTTCTCAGGGAGAATACTTTCGAACCTAGGGATTTCGAGAGCTTTAAGTCGATAATTCAGACTAAGGGGGGGTTTCTTCTCGCAGGCTGGTGTGGCCAAGAACAATGTGAGTCCAAGATAAAGGAAGAGACAGGTGCGGATATCCGTGTGATACCATTTAACCAGAACCACAAGCCGGCCACATGCATTTACTGTGGTCTGGAAAGCAAAAAGACAGCGATATATGCAAGGGCATACTAATTGGTAACACTTGAAGATCTCTTTCCGTTTGGAACTGAACTTGGATACGTAGGCATCCTCGTCATAAGCTTCGTGTCTAGTTTAATTCCTTTTATCCCTATACCCTATTTCCCAGTCTTAATAACTGCTTCATTTAATCCCAATTTCAATCCGCATATAATCTCTATTGTCAGTGCACTTGGAATAGTCGGAGCAAAGACGATAATCTTTTTTATCAGCTATTATGGTCGCAAAATTCTGAGTGACAAGACGAAGAAGAGAATGCGTCCATTACAAAATCTAGTAAGCCGATATGGCTGGTTTGGCGCATTTATAGCGGCTCTTACTCCAATACCTGATGATATTGTCTATATCCCACTTGGCCTTGCAAAGTACAACCCTTGGAAATTTGCAACGGCCACATTTGCGGGGAAACTTCTGATGAATGAATTCATTGTCTGGGGCTCGATTTTTCTTGGGAGACCTTTTGTAGAGAACATATTATCATCAGATACTACAGACCAGACATCATTAATTATAGCAGCAATAGTGAGCACTATAGTGCTTGGAATCGTTGTGTACTTTTCACTCAGAATAGATTGGGCAAAGGTAGTAGGAAGGTGGTTTCCTTGGGCACTCAAAAATAGTAATGAAGAAGAGGACGATCTTAATGATAACAATAAAGACAACAATCACAACACAAAAAAAGAGCCCTAGAAAAGACACTACCTGTTACCGTCGTCCCTTGTCATTAAGTTCAATATAATCTTCATTTGTGCCAGTTATGCAATCAGTAACCACGGCTTTAACTTGCTGAAAGTGTAAAGTCCCCTGTGGTATCTTGTTCGCCTCTTGCATGACAGCCAGCCGTGCTTCAAACACACTTTTGTGGTCATCACATACTACCGCAAGCATATATTCTCCATCCTGAGATTTTACTGAGATGATATATGAAGGAGGCAGCCGACATTCTTCTCCTTCAACCTTGGCTGAGCAATGCTCGGGCAAAAGCACACTATCTTCTATAATGCAATGCAATATAACAATATCTGACTCATGAAAAACTATCAAAAGACATCGATTTCGAATACTATCCAAATTTTGTGTCATTTGTTTCGATCAGTGAAAACTTAGCATAACGACTGTTGAAGAGTGACAATATAGTAGTGCTAAGTGTAGCGTCAACATGGTAATCGTTAGAATATTTGGGAATATTTTGAACGATTAAGATAGAAATTTCTAAATCTATTTGGTTTGGATGACCCCACAAAAATATAATATATGTAACTATTATATATTCCTACTTGATAGGAATATATCGAAGCTATTTGCAAGTAGATAAGGAAACATTACGGCTTTTGGTCAAACGCAGAGCAATGCTCCGGGTACTCTCTGTCCTATTTAAGCAAAAGGAAAACACCATGCCTACTCGTGTACTGCTTCAAAAGTTAGGTGCTAACAACCTTCACCATGTAATATTGCAGGCAGAGAGGGAAGGTTATATTAAACGCAAAAGAGTCAAGCCACAAGGAAAAGGCAACTATCTAGTCTACAACCGCTTGACGCCAAAAGGAAGACGGTTAGCTAAGCTGAACAAGAAATTAGAGTAACGTTTACCATAGAATTTGCCTAAAACCAGACCTCCTATTTCCTATTGGCCCAGTATTAAAAAAGACTGAATAGACTTGAAACATAGCATCTCAAAATAGATGTAGATATTTGAGAAGAAGGCAAGAGATGCATTCACAATTAGTGCATCTTAATTTATAAATCGGTAGAGAGTTTTTTTGCCTGCCTATGGGTAGTAGAAGAAGAAAAACTCTGGTAAGGCCTGCAAGAAAGTCTCGCAGAGTAGATGGAAGGTGTCCAAAATGCACCACGATTGTCAAGTTTAATGTGTCAGGCCCAGTCGGCGACGAGATCTATGAGTGCACTGGCTGTATGTCCAAGTTTCACATAGATGAGTTGTAATAATCCAAATTTGCGCCAAATTGCCTGGAAAGCGTGTCCAGCCAAAGCAAAAAATCATTATTTACTTATTTTATTGTACGCTTAAAGGATATCTCGCGCTCATGCTCCAACTGTATGGTAGTGTGCGTTATATTGTAGCGCTCGGCCAAGACTGTGTTTATTTCAGACAAGACCTTGCTTGATTCGCTAAGCATCTGATCGCGTACCACCACATGGCCACTTAGGGCATCCATTCCCGTTGATATCGTCCAGATATGCAAATCATGCACATCTACTACTCCATCCAGCTGCTTAAGAGTTATCAACATTTCTTGAATATCGAGTTTTGATGGGGCACCTTCTAGCAATATATGAGTGCTACTTCGCACAATAGAGTAGGCACTTCTTGCTACTAGACCTGCTATCATAAAAGCAACAAGTGGATCCACAATCGTGATGCTCGTGTTAAGAGCAATAAATCCAGTAACGATTACCGCGACAGATGAGATTGTGTCGTAGACAACGTGAATGAATGCACTGTGAATGTTGATACTCTTGCTGGCGTCGTGCTTTAGCAGGAACATCACTACTAGGTTGCCTGCAAGACCAATAGTTGCTATCAGTAGTAACAGCGGCGCATCTATTATTCGTGGAGACATGACGCGGAGAAACGCTTCATATAATATCCATAATGAAATTGCTCCAAGCGTTATACCATTTGCAAGAGCAACCATTACCTCCACTCTGTGATAGCCAAATGTCATTGCACCAGAATGGCTTCTTGCCGCCATTGTTATTCCAAAAAGACTTAGTCCAATCGCCATTACGTCAGTGAACATATGCACTGCGTCGCTTACTAGCGAAATGCTATTGCTTAAAATACCACCTATAACTTCAACAATAGCTATTGCAGCAATAACTGCAAATGATAACGTCAGCATCTTCTTGGGCCGCAGCAGAAAGCTAGTTCCCAATGTGGTTGGTCTATATACTGCTTTTAGGTATTTACAGATTGTTTCCGTTTAATGGGCAAGCGTCAATTGCGCAGGATTCTTGTATTTTACAACTTGCGAAACTCCCTCTTTTGGATAAATACCATAAATAAGAGCAGCTTTGGCCACAGTAGAATCCTTCAGCGTGACCATGATTATCTGGTTATCCTTTGAGCGCTCAAGCAGTACCTTTGACAGTTTGTCGGTATTCTCAGCATCAAGATGTGCATCAACTTCGTCCATCAAATAAAATGGCGACGGTTTGAGCGACTGAAGGGCCAGCAGAAACACTGTAGCAGCAATCGTTTTTTCGCCACCAGACAGCGTGGTTGACTCACGTGGCACTGCTTTACCAGGGAACTGCACTAATAACATTACACCACTTGAAAAAATATCTTCAGAGTTCTCGATCTCAAGCCACGCCGAGCCTCCTGTCATTTTCTCAAATGTCGAGCGTATGTCGCTGTCAACTTTCTGAAACGCCTCCATGAAAACCTTTTCTTTTTCTCTCACTATCTGCTCTATGAAGGAAAGAATGGAATTATGCTCGCTTTCAAGCTGGTTGCGCCTAGTTGACATACTGCGGTATCCATCCATTACCTGTATGTATGCCTCATCTGCGCGTAGATTAATCCTTAACTTGACTTCTTCATGCTCGTCGGTTAACTCTTTGATTGCGCTTTCAACATCCATCTCATCAAGGAGATCCCTGTAGCCAAGTGAGTGAAGATTGTTCATCTGGCGAGATTCTTCAGCAGTTAAATCTGCAATATCTTTCCGAAGCAGTGCCGACTCGCGTTCTATTAGGTTGTATTCCTTTGACATTTTGCGATCGCTCTCTGAGAGTGTTTTTATTTTGCGCTCATATTCTTGCAGTACGCTATAAGTGCTACCTGAAGAAGCAATTATCTGCTGTTCCTGATCCCTCAGTCCTTTGAGTTCTGCTTCAAGTGCTTGCGACTTCTTGTTTATCTCTTGTATCTGGAGTCCGCATTCTTTTAGTTCAAGGGAAAGGCGTTCATTCTCTTGGTTCATCTCGGCTAGATGTTGAATATCAAGTTCCAGTTTGGTTTCAAGCCCTCTAAGCATTGATAGTATATGGCCAAGCTCGATATTGGCTACATCTAATGACTTTACTATGTGGGTGCGGGACATGTTCTTTTCGGCAAGTTTATTTTTGCTTGTCGACTCTTCACTTATGATTTGTAGCCTTAACGATATCTTTTCCATGGCAGGCGAAAGAAGAGCAAGCCTCCTTGAATACTTGTCAAGCTCTGTAACATTTACGTCGACTTCTGACTGGAGGGTTTGATTATCTAATATGAGCTGTGAGACAGACTTTTCTTTTGCTTCTAAAGATTCCTTTTCTTTAGTAATGCTTCTTTGGACATCTCTAATAAGAAGCTCTAGTTGAACTTTCTCAGATTCGCAATCAGTTATGCGCTTCAAGATATCATGAAGCTCCATATTTTTCTCCTCAATAAGATTTGACAGCTTCGTTATCATTGTACGTAAATTTTCCACAGATCCACCAAAAGCTATTGCCTTTGTCATATCAGTTATCCTTCCTCCAAAGTCCAAAGACATGGAACCTCCATCTGGTTCGAAGAGCTCACCATCAATTGACACACTCCTATATCCTTTCCTTGATAACATGAATGCTGTAGAGGAATTTCTTACAAGCAGTATGTCTGAGAAAAGAAATGCTGTTAATTTCTCATAATCCGACTGCACAAAATCCGACAGTCTTCCAATAACATTGGGGTGATCACAAGGCATGCCCCGGTTCTCCTTGAATCGCTCGATAACGTCAAGTGGTATTATCCTAAGACGCGGAAGCTTTTGCTCTTTGGCATAGGCAGCTATCATTATCATAGACTTTATGTCATTAACTACAAAGGCTTTCATCCATTCGGAGCCTGCTGCAAGGATGGGCCTCTCGTAGTACCTGTCCCACCTTAATAAGTCATAAACGAGACCGCGAATGCTGAACTTATCTTTTTCTTTCATCAATTCCGCAATGGCAAGATCCTCATTCATGGCGTTTTTGGCTATATTGGCGCGTTCTTCAAACTTATTCACAAGGTTCTCTGCACGCACCAGGAGGTCTGCAGAGCCGACTACCTCCTTTTCTAGATTCGACTTTGTCTCTGCAAGTTCAGATGCAACCTTGGCAGCATCATATAGTTTTGCCCCATCCACCTCAAGTGATCTTTCAAGTTGTGCTATGCGACTTTTTAAAGTCAAAATTTCTGCTTGGAGCGCACTGATGGCTGAACTATTTGAGTCCTTCTTGTAATTGATAGTATTGATTTTTTCTTCGAGTCTGGCGCCAGAAAGTTCAATTTGACCCCTTAATGATGTCATCTGTGCAAGCCTCTTCTCCAACCTCGTTTGAAAAGCTCCATATTTTGCAATGTTGGCCGTTATCTTTTCAATTTCATCATCAATCGTGCCAAGCTTAACCTTGAGATCTTTCATGCCTGCCTCCTTTTGCTCAATTTCTCTCTTTAGTCTGTCAGTCTCAGAACGCGTATTCTCTATTCTTTGAAGTGCAGCTTGCTTGCTGGTTTGGAGGGAAGGAAGTCTTCTTTCAATGTCCGCCATACGACGCTCAAACTCGCTCACCATAGCCTTTGTCCGCTCTGAATCATGAACGATCCCTGATATTCTCATTGCAACTTGAGCCTTAGCTCGGTTAGCGGCGTCAACCTGTTGAATGAAACTTGACTTTTCTACGTCTAACTTTTCAATCTCTATTTGCGCCTCTTCGATTAATTTTGAAAGGCGAGATGACTTTTGGTTGTTTGATTCAAGGATCTGGGTGCTTGTAGCGAGCTTGTATCTCATGCTTCGTATGGTATTTGATATTTGCACCGCTTTGAGCCTCTTGAGCTCCCTGCTAAGGTGGTCATATCTCAGCTGTTCATTCCTCTCTGTTTCAAGTTCATCTATGCGCTTTCTGACCTCGCCCATCCTTGCGAATGCAACCTCAAGCCTCCTATCCGCCTCATCTAGTTGCTTAAGAGCCTCTGCTTTCTTTTCATCAAAGTAGGAGAGGCCGACTATATCTTCTATTATCTTTCTGCGCTCTTCGGAATTTAGTTCAGAGATTCTTGTGATCATGCCTTGTTGTACAATGTTTAGTTTGTTTGGAGCTGCTAACACTACTTCAAGGAGCTCCATTATAGTGGTCTTGGTTACCTTCTTGTCATCAAGCCAATACTGACTCTCACCACTCTGACCCTCAATTCCGCGTGTCAAAGTGACAGTATCCGAGTCGATAGGTATACCTCTATCTGAGTTGTCAAATGTGAGGCTAACGCGGATAAGACGGTGGTTGCTGTTCTGGCCATCATGGAATAGCGATTGGAACTTGTCTACCCTTAGGCTTTTTGGACTATTCTCACCTATTGCAAACATGATCGCATCAAGAATATTGGATTTGCCTGAACCATTTGGACCCGTTATGGCAACTAATCCTCTCTCAAAATGCACTGCAGTGTTTTTGAAACCAAATGACTTGAAGCCATAGACTTCGAGCTTTTTAATGTGCACCAAGGGTAGCTATCTGGTTAGTTTTTCATGTGAGTTAATTATACGTTGTCGAGACTAATTCCTCGCCTTTTAGTAAAAAATTGTTAGCATCGAGTCTTTGAAAATGATTTCTCATTACAATACTTATGGCTACCTATTTTTTTGGATGAGGAGGCATTTTTTTATTTTTTGCAGAAGCAAGCCTTGCTGTCAAAATTGCTTTTGTAACCACCGAACAAAAAAAACTGATGTTTGAGTCACGATATATCTGAAACATTTTGGGGGATGATATTGTCGAAACCGTCGAGGTAAAATACTATCAGTAGACCAAAGAGAAAATGGGAACGACCAAGTCTTATCGATCCCTTTTGCCTTCAACAAATTCTAAGAAGTTTGATTTGGCAACAGAATAAGGCAGTTGCACTGGTGGATGCTTAAAGCAGTAAGCCGATATACTGTCAAGTGGTCCAGAAATACCTCTGTCAAGAGCGATCTTGGTTGCCCTCACGGCGTCTATCATTACTCCAGCACTATTGTATGCATCAACCACTTTTAGTTTTAAGTCAAGTTCGACAGGAATGTTACCAAAATACCTGCCTTTCATAGATATATAACATATTTTGTCGTTATCCAAGAATTGCACGAAATCTGATGGTCCAATTCTCATAGGGATTTGATAAGGTGACATTGCAGCTACTGCGCTTGTCTTGCTCACTCTCTTGTCCTCTAGCCTATCCTCATCTAGCATATTGTAAAAGTCCATGTCGCCTCCGACATTTAGCTGATAGGTCTGATCTATCGTTACACCACGATCTACAAAGAGCTTTACTAGTGTTTTATGAACCACGGTGGCGCCAAGCTGGCTCATAACGTCGTCACCAGCACAGGGTAATTTGCGGTCTTCAAATGCTTGCTGCCATTTTGGGGTTGACGCTATAAAAACAGGAATTGCGTTAATAAAAGAACAACCTGCGTCAAGGCAGGCTTCAGCATAGTATCTTGTTCCCTGTCTGCTTCCAACAGGTAGATAATTGAGAAGAATTTCGGCTCCTGTATCTTTTAGGACCTTGGCAACGTTTGCTGGAGGTTTGTCAGAGACTTGTACTTTTTCTCGGTAGTGATTTCCCAAACCGTCTAAAACTTCTCCTTTTTCAACAATTACATTTAACTTCTCCACGTCAGCTATCTTCATAGTATTGTTTGGTTCTGCAAAAATTGCTTCAGAGAGATCTTTTCCAACCTTTGAATCAACAACATCAAATGCTGCTACAAACTCGATGTCTTTTGGTTCGTAGCCTCCCAACTCAAATGCAGTAAGTCCAACTGAATCACCTGACTTACTGTTACCACTTGCGTTATAATACTTTGTACCCTGTATCAATGCAGAAGCACAGTTTCCAACTCCTGCTATTGCAATCTTGATTTTTTTAGACATACCCTAGAGATTAAAAGGAGGATATTTGTATTTATCCGACTCTATGGATCGACTAGGAAGATTACCTTATATGATCAAACCGAATATCAAATTAGTTGCTTTATACACTTTATTTTTATAATAGAATCCACTTAAAGTCAGAAGCAGAATTTCTTGGCGCATAATTATAGTTCCATCTGTACTTTTCTATTGATAGGTCTTGATTCTTGATGCTTTAACATGGCTCTCTATGATTGTAATACTATGCTTGTCAATTTACTCTATAAGATCTGCTATATTTATCTTCAAAATCTCGGGAGCAAGAGGAAGAAACAGTACTCCGCATAGAATGCAAAAGGCTGACGCCGTCCCACACTCTAGTGATTCCAAGGTAATCTCACTTCATAAAAAAACATTTTGAAATTGTTGACAGCAGCAAGGGTCTTGAGAGTGTTAATGGAGCCTCTGGAAAGCTGATCAATGAGAAATATCCATTCATTTCAATATTTGTGGCAACACACACAGAGAGTGAGTCTCTTGTTATCAATAGAATGCTGAATTCCTTTGTTGCTCTCAGCTATCCTGATGATAGATTCGAAATAATAATAATAGTAGATGATTCTACTGATGACACATATCAAAAAATGCAGACTAGGCTGCCTGATTTGCAAGGCCTTAAAGTAATTCACAGACAAAGCAGGGCTGGATGTAAAGGATGAGCATCAAATATTGCCCTAGACGCAATGGACAAGAGAACAACGAATGTATTGGTGCTTGATGCAGACAATATTTTGCTATCAGATACTGTGGAAAGATTTGTCTCGCTATTCCTAGAGAAATAACTCCTGTACAAGAAGAAGTGAATTTCCATAGTGCGATACAGGGCTTCCTATATCAAAGAGCAATTTAGAAGCTGAGGATGCAGGGATGGTTAAAGTAGAGTCAGGTAATTGGATATCCCAGGCCATCGATTTTAGACTTTCACAAAGAAACATGATTGAATTTGCTGCAAAAGATCTCCTAAATCTGCCAATGCAGATAACGGAAGTCTTCATGATAAGAGCAGGCATAATCAAATCTATCAAATCCTCCACCGATCTTTGCGAGGACTGGGAGCTAACACTGGATGTATATTGCTGCTCATCCAACTTGCCCTTATTATTATCATCATCAGCAGATCTAATCTGAATCAAGGAAATTTTGGATTTGAGAAAAAATATAATACCAAGTCTGGTCTCAAATTTTAGTGGCCGATATTATCATCACAGGATTTCTTGCAAGCATCATTGTACCCGTTGTGACCTTGCGGGCTTTGGATATTGTAACCTGGGTTATGTCTATTTCCTTCAATTCTAACTCGTTAATTGTTGTAAGCGCCTGATATAGGGTCTCAATAACTATGGTATCGATAACAATCCTGCCTCCCTTTTTCAGTCTATCTACTGCAAGTTCGATTACCTGCCTTGTGTCGCCCCATGTGCCACCCACTATTATAGCATCGACCTTCAATAGTTTTGGCAGGACGTCCTGAGCCTTGCCTAGTATGACTTCTTCTGCATTAACCCCAAATTTCTGTAGGTTCTTTTTGGTCAGCTCGACTGCTTTTTTGTCAAAATCTATGGCATATACTTTGCCTTTTGTCTGCAGACATAATTCCACAGTAATGCTTCCGCTACCGCAGCCAACATCTATTGCTGAATACCCCTCTTTGAGACGCAGTTTGCTTATCGCTATGGCACGAATGTCTTCCTTTGTTATTGGCACTTCCTCTGTCCTTTCGAAAAGCTCATCAGGGATGCCAGGGGTGCGGTAGTCCCATACTAACAATTTTGTTGTAACTGATAAACTCTGGTGATATTTAACTTACCATGGATGACTGGTGGAGCGCAGTATAGACTATTATCATGAAAGTCAGCAGTAGAAAGATGAAAGGCATAATCCCCTCTGTTGCCACTTTTTTACGCTTATCTTTGGGTACATTCTTCGCTATTCGCGTGCCAATTACAAGCGAGGCAAAATAGAACACTATTCCGACGAGTATGGCAGTGGCTATTGATGTGTATTGGTCAAACTCTCCTGGTGCGACAATCCCGGCAACGATGCCTGCAGCCACACCTATCAGAGCACGCATGTAGTAGAGCCTCTCAAATATTTCCAATATTGCATTTTGTGGTTAAATTAGAGCTAGTAAAAGCCTTGCGGCTATGATATTGTGAAACTGTATCAAAATTTTATGCTCCTGGTAGAGTATAGCGACAAACATTCTTAGTGCTAAAGAGTCTGCTTGAATTTCTCATATAATTTCCGTTCTTTAATATTGTGGCATGTAATTACTATTTTTGGCATGGAGCTTTCCAGCATCGAGTTACGATACTTAGTCAATGAGATTAGAAACAGAGTAATTGACGCCTCATCGGGATATTATGTAAGCAGCGTCAATGCTATAACAAAGAACTCTCTCTTTCTCAGACTTCACCACCCCCTGCAAGAAGATGTCATGCTCGTTCTATCAACAAGGGGCATTTGGATCACGAGGCTAAAGTTCAAACCTGTAGAAGACAACAGCCTTGAGAATTTCGGTCAGAAAGAGCTTGAGCGCGCAAAGCTAGAATCAATAGAGCAGGTGGGAAGTGAGCGCATTATCTCATTAAAATTTAGACATCTTGATGGAAAAATAAGAATCGTCATAGGTGAGTTCTTTGGCGATGGCAATCTCATAATTTGCAATGAAAGTATGCAGATTATTGCATTACTCCATCCAATACGGGTCCGACATAGAACTCTCAGTGTCGGCCTGCGCTACGCAAACCCGCCTGCAAGAGGTGTTGATGTTTTCACTATTACACTTGAACAGATGCTCTCTCTGAGAGAAGGAGCAAGTAACCTTGATGTGCTGAGATGGATAGGCCGCAACATCTCTATGCCAAAGAAATTTGTCGAAGAAGTTATCATTCGCGCAGGCATTAAAGTTGACAAAAATGCTGGCGAATTATCTGACGACGAAGTAGTCAAAATCCACAGTACTGTCAAGGAGATTGTAAATGATGTGAGTATGAGCGGAAAGAAACATGAGCCAATTGTAGTAGTGATAAATGACAAGCCTCAAGAAGCATTGCCAATAATGACACAAGAGACAGCTGCAGTAGCAGCAGATGCTGCTAAGATGACGAATAATAACAAGATCAAAAAAGTTGCATCGTATATGGATGCAGTTGATGAAGTACTTAGCAGCGAAATAATGGACATAGGACGCAACAGCAGGACAGTTGAATTAGATAGACAGATCGCAGCTCTTGAGCATGACCTAGAAGAGCAGAACAAAGCTAAAGAAACTGTACTCCAAAAAGCGGCTGCTATACGTAAGCTTGCTAGCGAATTAATGAGGCTTTCATATCATGGGAGTGAAGGCATAGCTGATGTGCTTGCAGCAAACTCCGCATCATTTGTCACTGAAAAGGGAATCACATACATTGAAGTAGCAGGCGAGCAAGTTAAGATGCAGCAAAGCCTTGCCAAAGCAGGCTCAATGCTTTTCGCAAGAGCAAAAGATATGGAGCGAGGCAATGCATCAATAGAAGAGGCACGTACTAAGATTCTTGCACAGATTGAGAAATTAAGAAGCGAGACTGCGGCTATACACAAAAGAGTCATTGTAAAAGAGCAGACATCCAAGGAGTGGTACGAGCGCTACCGATGGTTCATCACTACTGATGGCCTCCTGGTAATTGGCGGCCGTGATGCCTCATCCAACTCTGCATTAATACGTAAACATTTGACAGAACACGACATTGTGTTTCATGCTGAAGTTCATGGCTCGCCCTTTTTCATTATAAAGAATGCTGCTGCTTTTGCAACAACTAAGGAGGAATTAATTGATTCCTCCTTACATCAGGTTGCACAGGCTACTATCTCATTTAGCCGGGCATGGAAGGATGGGCTCTCTAGTGCTGACGCATACTGGGTTCTGCCACAGCAGGTGAAAAGGGGAGCGCCAACAGGTCAGTTCTTGCCAAAGGGCTCGTTTGTCATAGAGGGCAAACGCAATTACCTCAAAGGGGTAGAATTAAGGCTTGCAATAGGTATCATGTATTTGAACAACAGAGAAACGCTTGCATGTGGACCAGAAGAAGCGATAAAAAAATACTCGGCGTTTTATGGCGTGCTCCTGCAGGGTGGGATGGATCCGATGAATGCTGCAAAGAAGGTCAAGTCAGAATTTGTAAAAATATCTAACGAGAATACTAAAATCGCTGAATCCGTCAAACGCATGAGCCTTGACGAATTTGTAAGAGCATTGCCAACAGGTCAGTCCAGGTTATCTTTCACTGCAAGGGGTCAACAGCAGGTACTGCAAGAGTCTGTACCAACACCCGCCGTTGCTATAGAATCGGCTGATAAACAATAGGTTTATGAGAATATGAACAAAGCAATCTGCTGCAGGTTAAGAAGATCCCGCGTATGATGAGG